>NZ_DCXA01000318.1:0-6260 GCF_002328915.1 Aquabacterium sp. UBA2148 | reverse complement strand
TGCGCGCTTCGGCCTCGCCAAGCGTGCGCCCCTGAACTTGGGCGTGTAGCCCCCCCCACACCATGCGCACATCCATCACTCTCGCCTTTGCCGCTTTGCTTTTGGCTGCCTGCTCGTCACAGCAACTCTATGCAACCGGACGCAATGCTCAGCGTGCCGAGTGCATGAAACAAGCCGATGGCGCCGCACGTGATCGCTGCCTGAAGGACGCAGGGATGTCCCACGATGCCTACCAAAAAGAGGCCGATGCAGCACGCAAGTAGGCTCATGCCCTTTGCCCCGGCCTAACTGGGCGTTGCCGGGAACGTCCACACCACCGCACGATTCATCCAGGCCGAGCGTGGCGCACTGAACTAGAGCGTTCGTTAGGCCGAACAGCACAGTCCCATGCGTTCGCCGTCGACGCAGCTTTCTTCAACGGGTCCGGTCAAGTATGCTTTGGCAATCATGATCAAACCAGGAGCTTCAAAATGTGTTCACGCCTGAACCTGTTGCTTGCTGCCGCCTTGCTTGGAAGTGCGGGCATGGCCAACGCAAATCTCCTCATGAACGGGGGCTTTGAGTCGGGATCATTCGTTCCGCCCAGCAACCAAACGATGACCCTTTCACCAGGCTCTTCTTCGCTATCGGGCTGGCAAATCGTCAACGACTCCTTGGCCTGGATTGGTGTTGGAGACCCGTGGGGCCTCGATGCCCAGGAAGGCAACTTCTTCCTTGATCTGTCGGACTATGCCGCCGGCTCGCCGTTTGGAGGTGTGCAGCAAACCATTGCCACGACCAAGGGCTTTGAATACACCGTCACGTTTTACTTGGGTAGCTCAAACACTTGGGGCAGGCCTTCCTCGCTCAATGTGAGTGCTGCGGGTCAATCGGCGAACTTTACTGGGTCGCATGCCGGCGGGACAAATGACTGGGAGCAGTTTTCCTTTGTCTTTGTCGCCGCCGGTTCCGAAAGCACCATCCAGTTTGTTGGCGCATCAGGGGTGAACTACATTGGCTTGGACAACGTCAGCGCTTCGATGACCGCCGTCCCAGAACCAACGTCTTACGCGCTGGCTCTCATGGGTCTTGCCACCATTGGATCGCTGCAACTGACGAACAAGCCTCGCTTGCAGAGCCTCGCAAAGGCGGCCTGACTGCGCGTTCAAATCGAACGCCACCTCAGCCCATGCCTTCGGCACGTTCATGACGCGACACGATGCCCTCCGACTTCGTGCTCCGGCGCCGTTTGACCAGGTTGTTGGGCCACTCATGAACTCACCAATCCTGCGCGACTTCCGACCAGCTGACACAGACGCAGTGAACGCACTGGGGCTGTCAGCGTTCGAGCAGTTCTCCGATCAATACAACGATTGGCCGACCTTCAGGGCAAAGATCGCCACCATGGCTTCTCTTGCGGAAGCCGGCCAGGTCATCGTTGCAACAGCTGGTTCAACCATCGTTGGCGCCGTTGCCTACTTGGGACCTGAAACGCCAAAGAGCGAATTCTTCCCACAATCTTGGGCGGTCATGCGCATGCTGGTGGTCTGCCCAGCATCTCGGGGCAGAGGCATTGGGCGTGCGCTGGCCAATGCCTGCGTTGACAAAGCCAAGCGCGATCATACGGAAGTATTTGGCTTGCACACCAGCTCCATCATGTCTGCGGCGCTTCCGATGTACCTGTCCATGGGCTTCGAGTTCGTTCGCGAAGCCCCCACAATCCACGGTGTGGCATACGGCATCTATGCAAAGCGTTTGCTTGGGTCTGGCAGTGTTGCCTGACTGGGCGGTCAAGCGGACGCCAGCGCAAGCCATGCGAGCCCTCTCCTCGGCTGCCGGACCACTGCCGCATCGACTGAACGCCATCACATCATCAAAGGTTGTCCCATGAGAGCGCTGATCGCCATGGTTGTTCTTGCATCGTCGGTCGCTGGATGCGCCGTCTACACACCATCCGGCTCGGTGGTCATCGACCCTGCCGGCCGGCACGACTCTGGCGGTGGGAAGTTCTGTCCGCCGGGTCAAGCCAAAAAGGGCAACTGCTGAGCAGGCCGTCACTCACCGTCCACCCTCGCCTCACAGGGCGTTGCAGGCGGCACTTCCACCACTGCGCGCATCGGCCACGCCCAGCAAAAGCTGGGAAGCGCTCCATTCGTTACGATCGCCCGACACGACATCTCTCGATGTCCACGCACCCACGAGGTAACCGCATGTCAGCTGGAGACTGGAAGAACTTGTACCAAGCAGCCGTGGATGGCAACCTTGATCTGGTGCAGCATCACATCATTGAAGAAGTGAATCCGAACTACCAACACCCGGAGATCATGCGAACTCCGCTGGTAGCCAGCTTGATCGAGGGCCATGTTGAGGTTGCCCGCTTTCTGCTGGCTCACGGCGCAGATCCCAGCCTCGTGTCGGAGCTGGATAACCTCTCCCCGCTTCAAGCCGCCAAGAAGCACGGACATCATGCGTTCGCAGATCATCTGAGGCAAATCGGGGCCAAAGAGCAGAATGAACCGTTCTGGTGGCGTTGGCTACCTGTCTAGTCTGTTTGAGGTCATGGCCACCGCGTGTCTGACGCCATGCGGACGCCCTTGAGCATCCTCAGGGGGCAGGGATCCATCGCGTTCACGCCGCCAAGTGTTGCGTTCGCTTGCAATCAGGCCGCACCTCACCAGGCTCAGGCTCCTCATGCAGCCCCGCTTGGGCAGGCAACGCCTCATCAGCTATCGTTCGCACTGGACCAACACAAGAGGGCAGTGGATTCATGAACCCAGCAATCAAGGCAGCCGCGATGACTGGCGCCATCGTTCTTGCGGCAGTTGCCCTCAACCCCTCTGCCCAAAGGCACAGAGATCAGATCAAGGCGGCGGTCGCAGAGCGCAGCCCCTTGGCGGGAATCCTGGGCGTCGGGGCGTTGACGGCGTTCGCCAGCAACTATCACTCGGTTGGCGTGGCGTCATACACAAGCATCCAAGACAAAACCGTCTCGGTTGGCCTTTTGGGCATGGTCTTCGTGCTCGATTCGCACTGACCGGTCCACGCCGAAAACTCAAAGACACCTGGAAACTTCATGGGACAAGCCAAGCTACGCGGCACACCAGAGCAACGCAAACAAGCTGCCATCGAGCGGCAACTGTCACTGCGGCCGAAACACATCGTCTGCAACAACTGCAAGGCGGAGCTCACCGACATGCAGCCGATGGACATTTCGGGCATGCGCGGCATCGAGGCGGCATTCGCTGCACATTGCCCGCATTGCTCACACGACACCTATGCCATCAAAGGCGAGCGAGAGTCCGTGGCAAACATGCACATGGCCATCGAAGATGCCACGGGCACCGAGGCGCAGGTCGGGGTCGTGCCGGCTGCCAACAAACGATGAGCCTGCGCACACCGCGCACAAATTCACCCCAGTCAGAGGTCTTTCATGAAGCTTGGCTACACCATCGTCTATGTGCCGGATGTGTCGGCCTCGTTGGCTTTCTTCGAGAGCGCGTTTGGTCTGAGGAGAAAGTTTCTCCACGAGAGCGGCACCTACGGTGAACTGGACACCGGTGCCTCCACCTTGTCTTTCGCCGCGCACGAGCTGGGTGACATGAACTTTCCCGGCGGTCACGTGCACGCGGACAAATCCTTGCAGCCGCTAGGCTTTGAAATTGCGCTGGTGACCGAGCAGGTGTCAGCAGCCCACGCTCGCGCGCTCCTCGCCGGGGCCACCGAGCTCGCTGCACCAAAGCTCAAGCCTTGGGGTCAGACGGTCTCGTATGTGCGCTGCCCAGATGGGGTGCTCGTCGAGCTTTGCTCCCCCATCAGCAACTGAGCGGCGCCAGCGCGGGCCCGCTGCAGTGGTAAGGTGGGGGACATCAACCGGAGAGCATCCCATGGCCAAGCCCAACTACCAGTTCGAGAAGCGTCAGCGGGAACAGCAAAAAAAGCAGAAGAAGGCCGAAAAAGCCCAGCGCAAAGCCCTCCCGGCACAGACCGAGCCATCAGCCACCGACTTCCCTGTTCAGGCACCTGCCACCGAATGAACACTGGTCTTTGAAAAGGAGTGCACCATGGCCAAAGGCGAACAGCGCAGCAACAAGATGATCAAGAAACCGAAGAAGGACACCAGCGCGCCCAAAGATTCGGCTTCTGTCTCGACCCGGCCCGTTGCACCGACCACGTCGGTCATGCCCAAGGGCAAGTTGAAGAACAAATAGCCTCGGGCAGGCCTGTTGGCCCTGAAGTGTCAGAATCGCGGCCATGCATGCCTTGCTGGACGCCATCTCCCGACTCGAACGCCCAACCGATGCCCAGCGCGTCTTCCATGGTCGAGGGGGCTTGCACCCTGGCAGCGAGCAATGGTCGCTGGACGCCTACCCACCAGTCTGGTTGCTGACCAGCCACCAGCCCGTCTCTGATAGCGATCTCGACACCGTGCTCGAGGCGCTGCGTGAACGCTGGTCGGTGCTGGCGCCGTCAGAGCCACTCAATTGCGTGTTTCAGCTTCGCCAGGAGGCTCGATCGGAGACCCGGGTGTTGTCTGGCGATGTGCCCGACCCGCACACCGTGAGCGAGGGGCCGGTTCGCTTTCGTGTGCACCTGCCAAGGGGCCTGAACCACGGGCTGTTCCTGGACATGGCAGCTGGCCGTCAATGGGTTCGCGATCGCATGCGGGCTCAGCCTGGTGCGCGGGTGCTCAACCTGTTCGCCTACACCTGCGCATTCTCGGTGGTGGCCATGCAGGCAGGCGCATCGCAGGTGGTCAACGTGGACATGGCCGGCGGTGCACTGAACATCGGCAAGCAGAACCACGCGCTCAATGGCCTGGGCCAAGGTGCTAGCTTCCTGCCACACGACATCTTCAGCTCATGGGGCAAGTTGCGCAGAAGCGGCCCTCATGACCTGGTCATCGTGGACCCGCCTGCTTACCAAAAAGGCAGTTTCGTGGCCGAGAAGGACTATGTGCGCCTGATGCGCCGCCTGCCTGACTTGCTGGCCCCAGGAGGCCACGCGATGCTCTGCTTGAACTCGACCAAGCTGGAGACAAGCTTTCTGCTCGACCTCATGCAGGTGGCTGCACCGTCCCTGCGCTTTCTCGAGCGCCTGCCCAACCCGCCAGCGTTCGACGACGCCTCACCCGAGCGCGCCTTGAAGGTGCTGATTTTTCAGGCGCCCTCCGATGGACCGGGCGACGATGAGGGCAACCCAGGTCACGTGCCATGAGCGGGGATGCGTCATGGTTGATCGAGCTGGCGGGGTCCGAGATCGCCCGGGTGGAGCAACATGGCGCAGACCTCGTGGTGGTGCTGGCTGCGGCCAAGGTCAGCGGAGATCGGCGCCAGTTGGACCCCACACGAAGTGGCGGTCACCTGCTGGGCCTGAGGTGGCACCTGATTGAAGCAAGCTGGGAGGGTCTGCCATCCAGCTTGATCGGTCGCATCGACGAGGCCGAATGGTGCGATGGCTCGAACGCGCACAGGGTCACAGGCGTGGTCCTCGAAGCCCCCTCCAGCGGAGATTCGCCCACCTCGCTGACATTGAAGACAGCTTTGGGTGATGCCTTGCTGGTGCACGCCAAGGCCTGGCGGGTCGAGCTGTCAGCAGACGCTCGGTTTGCGCCTTCCTTGGCATGCTGAAGTGCCCAGGCCTCAGGCCATGACGTCGTCCAGCCAACCGGCCAGGGGCATCGGCCTGGCAAAGAGGTAGCCCTGCAGGCACTGGCAACCGTGGCTGGTCAGGAAAGCGGCCTGCTCTTCGGTCTCGACGCCCTCGGCCACCACGCGCAGCCCCAGGTGTTGCGACACCGACAGGATGGCCTCGACGATGGCCGTGTCGTTGGGATCGGACGGCGTGTCGCGCACGAATGTGCGGTCGATCTTGAGCTCGTACAGCGGCAGCTTCTTGAGGTAGGCCAGGCTGGAGTAGCCCGTGCCGAAATCGTCGATCGAAAAGCGCAGGCCCAAGGCCACCAGCTCGCCCATGCGCGAGACGGTGTCTTGCCAGTTCTCGATCAACAGGCCTTCGGTGACCTCCAGGATCAGGCCACGCGCGTCGGCGCCGGCTTCTTTGAGCGCGTGTGAGACACAGTCCACGAAATCGGGGCTGCGGAACTGGCGCGGGCTGACGTTGACCGACAGCGTCCACTGCCGGCCCGCCTGCTGCAGCCGAGCCAAAGCCTCGCAGGCGCGCTGCAACACCATCTGTCCCAGCTGCAGGATCAGCGTGGATTCTTCGGCCAGGGGGATGAAGACGTTGGGCGGCACGTTGCCGCGCTGGGGATGCTGCCAACG
>NZ_DCXA01000321.1:0-3373 GCF_002328915.1 Aquabacterium sp. UBA2148 | reverse complement strand
GCATTGCATGGCATTTCATCGTCAAGCGTGACGGCTCTAGAACCAACCATCTATCAGAGGAATTCGTTGTAGGAGAGGATGAGCGTTGGAAGATTGCTCTCAGCTATCGTGGGCCGTTTATCACCGCACTGAGCTGGAGCGATCTCAACCATCGAGAAGATCAGGTGACCTCTCCGGCCTTGGTCGCCATGGTCCAAAAAATCGCTGAAGACCTTCGCCTGACCTACCTTGATGCTCATGAACTGAGAGCCTTAGAAATCCCCTGGGATGAGTTGCAAGGCAACGCGGCAGATCGCTTGGACTACTCCGAAATGCCCAACGCCTTCAACTTGCTTTTCTACGAATACTGAACCTCACACCCGAGAGCTGCATCCACAGATCGCCCAACCCAGGCATTCGACAGTGAAAAGCTCAGAGCCTTAGTCTCTAGTGTCTTGCCATAGATCCCCAATGTGCCAGGCAAGCAAGAACATCGTGAGGCGTAACACGCAGGTCCCGAAAGTCACGCCAAACAGCGACAATACCGGGTTGCCCCTCACCCGGATCCCCCATGGCTGTCCTGTCCCTGAACGACGCGTGCCTGGCCTTTGGCCACGTCGCCCTGCTTGACCACACCTCTTTTGCGCTGGAGACGGGCGAGCGCATCGGCCTGATCGGCCGCAACGGCACGGGCAAGTCCTCGCTGCTGAAAATCATGGTCGGCATCGACAAGCTCGACGACGGCCAGGTGCAGGCGCAAAAAGGCATCGAGATGGCCTACGTGCCGCAGGAGCCCTCGTTCGCCGACGGCGCCACCGTGGAGAGCACCGTCAGCGAAGGCCTGGGTGACATCCGCGAACTGCGTGAGCGCTTCGAGGCCATCACGCATGGCGAAGGCGATGCCGACCAGATGGAATCGCTCATGACCCAGATCGAAGCCCGCAACGGCTGGAACTGGGAGCAGCGCGTCGAAGAAACCCTGCAGCGACTGAACCTCTCGGCCGACCTGCCCATCGCCAGCTTGTCGGGCGGCATGAAAAAGCGCGTGGCCCTCGCCCGCGCCCTGGTGGCCAGCCCCGACGTGCTCTTCCTCGACGAGCCGACCAACCACCTCGACCTCGACGCCATCACCTGGCTGGAAGACCTGCTCAAAGAGTTCAAGGGCAGCATCGTGTTGATCTCCCACGACCGCGCCTTCCTGGACAACGTCTGCACCCGCATCGTCGAGCTCGACCGCGGCCTGCTGCGCAGCTACCCCGGCAACTTCGCTGCCTACCAGAACCTCAAGGCGCAAGAACTGGCCGACGAGGCCGTGGCCAACGCGCGCTTCGACAAGCTGCTGGCGCAGGAAGAGGTCTGGATTCGCAAGGGCGTCGAAGCCCGCCGCACGCGCTCGGTGGCGCGCATCAAGCGCCTCGAAGGCCTGCGCGCCGCGCACGCCTCGCGCCGCGACGTGGTCGGCCGCGTCAAGCTCGAGGTCTCGCAAGGCGACCGGGGCGGCAAGATCGTCGCCGAGCTCGAAGGCGTCTCCAAGTCCTTCGGTGGGCGCACCATCGTCAAGGGCTTCACCGGCACCATCCTGCGTGGCGACAAGGTCGGCCTGGTCGGCTCCAACGGCGCTGGCAAGACCACGCTGCTCAAGATGATCCTTGGCGAGCTGGCACCCGACAGCGGCACCGTCAAGCAAGGCGCCAACCTGGCCGTCGCCTATTTCGACCAGATGCGCGACCACCTCAACCTCGACGCCACGCTGGCCGACTTCATCAGCCCGGGCAGCGAGTGGATCGAGATCAACGGCTCGCGCAAGCACGTCATGGGCTACCTGCAGGACTTCCTGTTCGCCCCGGCCCGAGCCAACTCACCCGTGCGCACGCTCAGCGGCGGCGAGCGCAACCGCCTGCTGCTGGCTCGCCTGTTCGCCAAGCCCAGCAACGTGCTGGTGCTCGACGAGCCCACCAACGACCTCGACATCGACACGCTCGACCTGCTCGAAGACCTGCTGGCCGAGTACCCGGGCACCGTCTTCCTGGTCAGCCACGACCGGCGCTTCCTCGACAACGTGGTCACCTCGACCCTGGTGTCCGAAGGCAACGGCCAGTGGCGCGAGTACGAAGGTGGCGTCGAGGACTGGCTGATCCAGTCGCGCCGCGCGCAGGCCATCGCGGCCGGCAAACCCGGTGCGGCGGCCATCGCGGCCGCCGTCAAGCAAACGCCAGAGGCCAACCTGCGCACGCCCGTGGCCGTGGCCGCCGACACAGCACCGGCTGCCGCCCCGGCTGCACCCGTGGTGGCGCAACCCAAACGCAAGCTCAGCTACAAAGAGCAGCGCGAGCTCGACGAGCTGCCCGCCCGCATCGAAGCCTTGGAGGCCGAGCAGGCGGAGCTCAACAAGCAGCTGGCCGACCCGGACATCTACCGCAAGGAAGCCGGCAACGTGACCACCATGCACGCCCGCGTCGAAGCCATCGACGAAGAGCTGATGGCGGCGCTGGCCCGTTGGGAAGAGCTCGGCGCGCGCTGAGCGTTGACGGCGAGGTGAACGCCTTCAGGGTTCACCGCTGTTCGCCGTGCTCACGGCGCCCAGCCGGGCGCGAGCAAGCGTTAGTCAGGCGGCCGAAGCCAGCTTCGCTGCGGCCCAACCGGCCATCGCCTGCATGCACGCGGCCTCCGGGTCATCGCACTGGATGACCTCGTCGACCAGCGGCGCCAGCCGGCGCGTGTCGGCGCGCAGCACCCGCTGCTTGACCGAGGCGATCTGCGAGGGGTGCATCGAGAAGCTGCGCAGGCCCATGGCCAACAGGAACTCGGTGAAGACCGGGTCGCCCGCCATTTCACCGCACACGCTCACGCCCTTGCCCGCCGCCCGCGCCTGAGCAATCGTCGTGCGGATCAGCTGCAACACCGCCGGGTGCCAAGGGTCGTAGAGATGGGCCACGGCCTCGTCGGCACGGTCGATGGCCAGCGTGTACTGGATCAGGTCGTTGGTGCCGATGGAGACGAAGTCGAAGTGCCGCAAGAACAGCGGCATGGTCAACGCAGCAGCCGGCACCTCGATCATGGCGCCCAGCTCGCACTGCCCAAAAGGTTTGCCTGATTCGGTCAGCTGGCGCTGCACGTGGGCGATGTTCTCCAGCGTCTGGCGGATCTCGCGCTGGCTGGCCAGCATCGGGATCAGGATCTTGACCGGGCCGTGCACCGCCGCGCGGTAGAGCGCGCGCAACTGGCGGCGGAACATGCTGGGCTCCGACAGGCTCCAGCGGATCGCGCGCAGGCCCAGCGCCGGGTTGAGCACCGACTCGTGGCGCAGCTCGGAAGCCGTCAGGCCCTCGAGCGGCTTGTCGGCACCGATGTCCACCGTGCGAATGACCACGGGCAGGCCCTTCATGGCCTCGAC
>NZ_DCXA01000307.1:5050-5196 GCF_002328915.1 Aquabacterium sp. UBA2148 | reverse complement strand
CCACGACCACGCCCACCCCCGGGACCACCACCCCGACGAGCGGCAGCACGACCACCACTCCTGTGGTTCGCACGGCACCGGACTGGAACAACTACGAAACCCCGACGAACTGGGACTACCAGGCCGTCTACCCCAGCCGCTCGGCT
>NZ_DCXA01000307.1:0-4956 GCF_002328915.1 Aquabacterium sp. UBA2148 | reverse complement strand
CCCAGCCGCTCGGCTTGCGCCGCAGGCGAAGGCAAGACCTTCGAAGTGGGTGACGGCAAGGAATTCGCCACGCCGGCCGCCGTGCCTTGGCTGACCCTGCTGCCTTGCGACATCGTCAACATCAACTACCGCGCCACGCCCTACAACAACATCATCTACCTGGCATCGCGCGGTCGTCACAACAAGTGGATCACCATCCAGGGCGTTGCCGGCCCCAACGGTGAAATGCCCATCCTCGATGGCACCAACGCCGTGATGCCCAAGAACACGGGCGCACCCTCTGCCGTGGACACCGCCGGCATGATCGTCATCATGACGCCCAGCAACAGCGTCGTGACCCGCTCGAGCAACTACAAGCCCGGTTACCTGCACATCACCGGCCTGAAGATCCGCAACGCCCGCCCGCCGCAGAAGGTCACCAACATGGCCGGCAGCACCGGCGCCTGGGGTAACTTCTCCTCCGGCATCGCCATGTACGGCGCTGAAAAGGTCGCCATCACCAAGTGCGACATCGGTGACAACGGCCTCGGGGTGTTCGCCAACTCGACCGGCGGTGAATGGTTGCAGACCCGCAACCTGCTGATCGCCCGCAACCACTTCCATGGCAACGGCAACGTCGGCAGCTTCAGCGAGCACAACTCGTACACCGAAGGCATCGGCACCATCTACGAGTACAACTACTTCGCACCTCCGGTCAACGGCAGCAACGGCGACAACATCAAAGAGCGCTCGGCTGGCGTCATCTTCCGCTACAACTACATCGAAGGCGGTGCAGACCTGATCGCCATGCGTGACCCCGAGTCCAACGTCGACCACGAAAGCGCCCAGGTCGACACGCACGGTGAGAAGCTGGTGGCCAACGCCTTCGTTTACAGCAACATCCTGATCACCCGCCAATACCTGCAAGCCATCGTGGGCCACGGTGACGGCGGCATGGGCACGAACAAGCAGCCTCGTGAAGGCAACCTGTTCTTCTACAACAACCGCGTGGCCTCGTTCGTCAACAACGAATCCTTCTGGCGTAACAACAACTACTTCGAACTGCAGCCCGTGCCGCTGATCGACCTGTTGAACACCCGCGCCCAGACCACCGTGGTCGCCCGCAACAACCTGCTGTACGCAGCCCCTGCCACCGCCGGCGCCACCGCCGCACCCATCGGGTTGTTCTACTACCAAGGTCGCGCTGACTTCCAAGCCAACTGGAGCAACAACTTCGCTCACACGGTTGACCCGTACGGCGGCACCAACCTGGCCACCGGCACCAAGTGGAACGGCATCAACACCCTGACCAACACCCTGATCGACGGCAACGCTGCCAACGGCCTGACCAAGAACTCGTCCAGCCCCGGCTTCGTGGACATGACCAAAGGCAACTTCCTGACCACCAGCTCCTCGCCGTACGCACTGCTGGCAGGCAACCTCCCAACCGGCATCACCAAGCGCAACCTGATGCCGATGGCCGAGCCCGTCACCGCCCCGCCGGTCAAGTGACACAGACACCACAAGCCACCCAAGCCCGCCTCTGGCGGGCTTTTTTTTACCCCAGATCCACGGGGACCGTCTCCAGAATCCCACCAAACTCGTTACCGAGCCATGCTCTAATCATGTCGCCGCCCAAGATGCGGCGCTGCGACGATGCCCTTTGAGCGGGCGATCGAGCCGATCCTTGTCCATCCGGCTGCTCGCCTGATCTGAGGCGGCAGGGATTTCAAACAGAAGAGGGTACCCAGATGACACCGCCCCGTTCCATCCGCCAAGCAGGCAGTTTCTGGCTCATCGCCCTTGCCCTTGCTACAGGGCTGACCGGCTGCGGCTCGTTCCAGCAACACCCCCCGGCACCCATGACCGCCGACAACGTCGAGCAGTCCTATCGCATCGGCGCACTGGACCAGCTCTCTGTCGTCGTCTGGCGCAACCCGGACCTGTCGTCGAACATCACCGTGCGCCCTGACGGTCGCATCTCGCTGCCCCTGGTCGAAAACATCCAGGCCGCCGGTCGGCGACCCGATGAGCTCTCACGCGAAATCGAGCAAGCCCTGGCCAAGTACATCCGCGAGCCGGTCGTCACCGTCATCGTCAACAACTTCCAGGGCGTCTCGACCGAGCAGATCCGCATCGTGGGCGAAGCGGCCCGCCCGCAGTCGGTCCCATACCGCCAGAACCTGACCCTGCTGGACGTCATGATCCAGGTTGGTGGCCTGACCGAGTTTGCCGATGGCAACGCGGCGGTGCTGGTGCGCGGCGCCGAAAAGAGCAAACCCTACAGCGTCAGGCTCAAAGACCTGATCCGCCGTGGCGACATCTCCGCCAACGTGGAAGTGCGCCCCGGCGACATCATCATCATCCCCCAGAGCTGGTTCTGACACCGGGCCCCTGGGCAGGCGGCAGACCTGTCGCCTGAGGGTCCACTTGTATCGCCTCTATGGACGAGCTTTTCAGACAAGTCTCCGGCATCCTGGTTTCGATGTGGCAGCGCCGCTGGCTGGGCGTGGCTGCGGCATGGGCAGCCGCCCTCCTGAGCATGGCTGCCGTCACCCTGCTGGTGCGGGACCGCTATGAGGCATCGGCACGGGTGTTCGTCGACACCCAGACCGTGCTCAAACCCCTGATGAGCGGCTTGGCTTTCCAGCCAGACGTCGATCAACAGGTTCGCATGTTGGCGCGCACGCTGATCAGCCGCCCCAACGTCGAGCGACTGATCTCCTCGCCCCGGGCCGGTTTGCAGAACCTCAGCCCAGCCGACCGCGAAAAGACCATCGACCGCCTCACCCGCGAAATCAAGGTGCTGCCCAGCGGTGATGCCAACCTCTTTGCCATCACCTACCGCGACATCAACCCGCAGCGGGCGCAAATCATCGTCGACGAGCTGGTTTCGTTGTTCGTGAGCTCGGGCGTGACCGACAAGCAACGCGACTCCGAACAGGCTCGCCGCTTCCTGGACGACCAGATCAAGTCCTACGAAGCCAAGTTGATGGAGTCCGAGAACCGGCTCAAGGATTTCAAGCTGCGCAACTTCGGCCTGACCGGCACCTCCGACCAGGACCATTACGCGCGCATGTCGGCGTCCACCGAAGAGGTCAACCGCCTGAAGATCGAGCTGCAAGCCGCCGCGCAAGCGCGCGACGCCCTCAGGAGGGAGCTTTCCCAGGAAGACCCCACCATGCCCGTCGAGGCCATGATGCCAGGCATGGCTCCGGTGCAAAGCGACACCGAGTCACGTCTGGATGCGCAAAAACGCCAGCTCGATGAGCTGCTGCGCCGCTACACCGACCAGCACCCGGATGTCATGGCGGCACGCCGCACCATCGCGCAACTGGAGCAGCAGCGCAAGACCGAGCAGGAAGCTCGGCGTGGCGACGGCAAGCGGGGTCCAGCCCCCACCAGCCCGGTCTTCCAGCGCATCCGCGTCTCGCTCGCCGAGGCCGAAGCCAAGGTGGCGTCGCTCCAAGGCCAACTCTCCGCGCAGCAGTCACAACTGGAGCAAGCCCGGGCCATGGCGGGTCGCATGCCCGAGGTCGAGGCAGAGTTCAGCCAGCTCAACCGCGACTACACCGTCGTGCGCAAGAACTACGAGGAACTGGTGGCCCGACGTGAATCCGCGTCCTTGGGCGAGAAAATCGACCTCACCACCAAGGTCGCCGACTTCCGGGTGGTCGAGCCGCCACGTGTCTCCCCCACCCCCGCGCGTCCCAGCCGCATGCTGGTGGCCGTCCTGGGCTTCATCGCGTCCATTGCAGCAGGCTTCGGGGTCGCTTTCGCGCTCGCGCAAGTCTTCCCGACGGTGCAGGACTCGCGCAGTCTGCGAGAGGTTGGCGGGCGCCCCATCCTGGGCTCGGCCTCGCTGGTCATCAACCCGCTGACATCGGAAGCGGTCCAGAAGGCCAACCGTTTGTTCTTCGGCCTCGTGGGCCTGTTCCTGCTCGTCAATGTCTGCTGGCTGATCGTCGTCAGACAGCAATGGCTGCCCTGAGGTCGAAGACGATGAACACGATCGAACAAGCCGCCAAACGACTGGAACAGCTGCGCCGCGCAGGCGTGCCATTGCTGCAGGAGGAGCCTGCCGCACCACCGAGCGAAATCGCCCCGTCGCCTGGGGCCGAAGACAGCAGCGCGGTCGCAGCAGACACCGATCCGCAACGCGCGGCTCCCACGCAGGCGGATCCTGCGACACAGGTCGCCACGTCGCCTGCCGCCGCAGCGCCTGAAACCTCCAGCCAGGGAGAACGCCGCAGCCGCGAGGTGACCCTCGACCTGCTGCGCATGCAGCGCGCTGGCCTGCTGGTGCCGGGCCAGCCTCGCTCGCAGCTCGAAGAAGAATTCCGCATCATCAAGCGACCTCTGCTGGAAAACGTCCGACACGAGGGGCCCATGCGCCCGAACCGCGCCAACCTCATCATGGTGACGAGCGCAGTCGCCGGTGAAGGCAAGACACAGACATCGCTGAACCTGGCCATCAGCATCGCCATGGAGCTGGACCACACGGTGCTGCTTGTCGAAGCTGACGTGCTCAGGCCGTCTGCGCTGGCGCGTGTCGGCGTACAGGCCAGCCACGGCCTGCTCGACCTGCTGGAGACCCCGCAAACCCAGTTGCCGGACGTGCTCCTGCGCACCAACATCCCGAAGCTGACCCTCTTGCCTGCCGGCACGGCCAGCTCGCGCTCGACCGAACTGCTGGCCAGTGACGCCATGGACAACCTGCTGTCCGAGCTGGCGAGCAAGTACCCCGATCGCATCATCATCTTCGACACCCCACCACTGCTGTCGACCACCGAGTCCAGGGTCCTGGCCTCGCACATGGGACAGGTGGTGCTGGTGACCGAGGCCAACAACACCCCGGTTTCGCTCGTCAAGCAGGCGTACGCCACGGTTGAAAACCACCCCGTGGTGCTCGGCTTGCTGAACAAATACCGCGGACCGAAAGGCAGCACGGCTTATGGCTACTACGCACCGTGAAGC
>NZ_DCXA01000231.1:0-4111 GCF_002328915.1 Aquabacterium sp. UBA2148 | reverse complement strand
AACCACCGCCCACAGCCGCCCCACTTTCCGCCGCCGAGCCCCGCTCGGCCAGCCGCTCACACCATGACCGAACTCGCCAAATCCTTCGAACCCGGCCCCATCGAGGCCCAGCACGGCCCCCTGTGGGAGCAACGCGGCCTGTACAAGCCCACCCTGGACGCGGCCAAGCCCTCGTTCTGCATCCAGCTGCCCCCGCCCAACGTCACCGGCACGCTGCACATGGGCCACGCCTTCAACCAGACCATCATGGACTCGTTGACGCGCTATCACCGCATGCTGGGCCACAACACGCTGTGGATCCCCGGCACCGACCACGCGGGCATCGCCACGCAGATCGTGGTGGAGCGCCAGCTGCAGGAAAAGGGACAGTCCCGCCACGACCTCGGTCGCGAAGCCTTTGTCGCCAAGGTCTGGGAGTGGAAGGAAAAGTCCGGCTCCACCATCACCCAGCAGATGCGCCGCATGGGCGACTCGGTGAGCTGGGAGCACGAGTACTTCACCATGGACGACAAGCTCTCCAAGGTGGTGGTCGAGACCTTCGTGCGCCTGCACGAAGAAGGCCTGATCTACCGCGGCAAGCGCCTGGTCAGCTGGGACCCGATCCTCAAATCCGCCGTGTCTGACCTGGAAGTCGAGAGCGAGGAAGAAGACGGCTCGATGTGGCACATCCGTTACCCCGTCGAGGGCAGCGATGAAACCCTGGTCGTGGCCACCACCCGCCCTGAAACCCTGCTGGGCGACACGGCTGTCATGGTCCACCCAGAAGACGAGCGCTACACGGCGCTCATCGGCAAGCAGGTGCGCCTGCCCATCACTGGCCGCCTCGTGCCCGTGATCGCCGACGAGCACGTCGACAAGGAATTCGGCACTGGCGTCGTCAAGGTCACCCCGGCCCACGACACCAACGACTACCAGGTCGGCCTGCGCCACGGCCTGCCCATGCTGACCATCTTCGACCTCGAAGCCAAGGTCAGCGCCCACGAGGCCACCGACATCCCCGCCGAATACGTCGGTCTGGACCGCTTCGTGGCCCGCAAGCAGATCGTCGCCAAACTCGAAGCCGACGGCCAGCTGGTCGAAGTCAAGAAGCACAAGCTGATGGTGCCGCGCTGCGCCCGCACCGGTCAGGTCATCGAGCCCATGCTGACCGACCAGTGGTTCGTGGCCATGACCAAGCCCGGCGCGGGCGGCAAGAGCATCGCCGAGCAAGCCATCGAGGCGGTCGAGTCGGGCGACGTCAAGTTCGTGCCCGAGAACTGGGTCAACACCTACAACCAGTGGATGAACAACATCCAGGACTGGTGCATCAGCCGCCAGCTTTGGTGGGGCCATCAAATCCCGGCCTGGTACGGCAGCAACGGCGAGGTCTTCGTCGCCCGCTCCGAGGCCGACGCGCGCGCCAAGGCCACGGCTGCCGGCTACTCGGGTGAGCTCACCCGCGACGCCGACGTGCTCGACACCTGGTACTCATCGGCCCTGGTGCCCTTCTCCACCCTCGGCTGGCCCGAGGAGACGAAGGAGCTCGACCTCTTCCTGCCCTCGTCGGTGCTCGTCACCGGCTACGACATCATCTTCTTCTGGGTCGCCCGGATGATCATGATGACCAAGCACTTCACCGGCAAGGTGCCCTTCAAGCACGTCTACATCCACGGCCTGGTGCGCGACGCACAGGGCAACAAGATGTCGAAGTCCGAAGGCAACGTGCTGGACCCGGTTGACCTGATCGACGGCATCGAGCTGGCCCCGCTGCTGGACAAGCGCACCACCGGCCTGCGCAAGCCCGAGACCGCCCCCAAGGTGCGCAAGGCCACCGAGAAGGAATTCCCCGAAGGCATCCCAGGTTACGGCGCCGACGCGCTGCGCTTCACCTTCGCTGCGCTGGCCAGCCTGGGCCGCGCCATCAACTTCGACTCCAAGCGCTGCGAGGGCTACCGCAACTTCTGCAACAAGCTCTGGAACGCCACCAAGTTCGTGCTGATGAACACCGAAGGCCAGGACTGCGGCCTCGTCAAAGACACGCCCGGCCAGTGCGCGGCCAACGGCTACCTGCACTTCAGCCCGGCCGATCGCTGGATCGTGTCCGAGCTGCAGCGCGTCGAAGCCGCGGTGGAACAGGGCTTCACCGACTTCCGCCTCGACAACGTCGCCAACGCCATCTACCAGTTCGTCTGGGACGAGTACTGCGACTGGTACATCGAGATCGCCAAGGCCCAGCTCAACGCTGCCAAGGCCGAGGGCAACGAGGCCAAGCAGCGCGCCACCCGCCGCACCCTGATCCGCGTGCTCGAAACCGTGCTGCGCCTGCTGCACCCCATCACGCCCTTCATCACCGAAGAGCTGTGGCAGGTGGTGGCCCCTGTGGCTGGCCGCAAGGCCGAAGGCAGCGACGAGACCCTGGTGACAGCGGCCTACCCCCGCGCCGACCTGGGTCGTGTGTGCGCCGAGTCAGATGCCTGGGTGGCCAAGCTCAAGGCCATCGTTGGCACCACCCGCACCCTGCGCAGCGAGATGAACCTCTCGCCCGCCGAACGCATGCCCCTGCTGACCACGGGCGACGCCGAGTTCATCCGCCAGGCCGCACCCATCATCCAGGCCCTGGGCAAACTCAGCGAGGTGCAGGTGCTCGACGAAGCGGCGTTTGCCGCCGCCACGCAAATGGCCCCGGTGGCCGTGCACGGCGAGGCCCGCCTGGCCCTGCACGTCGAGATCGACGTCGAGGCAGAAAAGGCCCGCCTGAGCAAGGAGATCACCCGCCTGCAAGGCGAGATCACCAAGGCCCAAGGCAAGCTGGGCAACGAAAGCTTCGTGGCCCGCGCGCCAGCAGCCGTGGTCGAGCAGGAGAAGCAGCGCGTGGCCGACTTCAGCGCGACGGTGGAGCGCCTGCAAGGGCAGTTGGCCCGACTGGGCTGATTCCGGGGCTCGGGGCGGCAGGCCCCATGCCTGAGCGAACAAACGAAAAGGCCGAACAACTGTTCGGCCTTTTTCATGGGTGTTCGCCGTGGCGGCGCATCACACCGGTGGCGACGGCTCAGCGGGCGGCACCGTCAGCGCAGGCAACAGCCCCGCGAGTTCAAGCTGCATCATGATCATGTTGACCAGAGTCGCCACCGACGGCCGCCCTGTGTCCACGCGGTAATGCGCCACCTCCTCGTACAGGGGGTGACGCTGCGCGTGGAGTTCCCTCAGCTTGGCCAGCGGATCGGCCACCTGCAAAAGCGGGCGCTGGGTGTCGTGCCGCAGGCGCTTGAACAACTCCTCGGGTGTCGAGCGCAGGTAAATGACCGTGGCGCCTTCGTGCAGGTGCTTGCGGTTGGCAGGGCGCAGCACCGCGCCACCGCCCGTGGCCAGGATCAACGGCCCCTGCTCCGGCGACGTCAGCTCTTCAATGACCTGCTCTTCGAGGTCACGAAAAGGCTGCTCGCCGTGTTGCTCAAAATACGAACGGATCGGCATGCCGATCCGCTCTTCGAGCACCGCGTCCGCGTCCAGGAAACGAGCCCCCAGCCGCCGGGCCAACTGCCGCCCGACCGTGGACTTGCCCCCTCCGGGCAAGCCCACCAAAGCCACCACCGACGACATCAGCGCAATGCCGTGCGGTCGGACACCACCTTGGGCGTCAGGAAAATCAGCAGTTCGCGGCGCTGGGTGCTGCGCGAGCTGTTGCGGAACAAAGCGCCCAGGTAGGGGATGTCGCCCAGCAGCGGCACGCGCTGTTCGGCGTTGCTCTCGGTCTGCTGGAAGATGCCGCCAATGACCACGGTGCCGCCGTTCTCGACCAGCACCTGCGTCTGCACGTGCTTGGTGTCGATGGCGAAGCCGGCCGTGGTGATCTGGCCCACGCTGTCCTTGTTGACGTCGACGTCGAGGATCACGCTGCCTTCAGGCGTGATCTGCGGCGTGACTTCCAGCTTCAGGTTGGCCTTGCGGAAGGTGATGGCCGTGGCACCGCTGGACGTTGCCGTCTGGTAGGGCAGCTCGGTGCCCTGCTCGATCAGCGCCTTGACCTGGTCGGCCGTGATGACACGCGGGCTCGAGACGATCTTGCCGCGACCATCGGCTTCCAGCGCCGAGATTTCCAGGTTCAGGGCGTGGTTCACGCTGGAGGTGAACA
>NZ_DCXA01000305.1:16960-18696 GCF_002328915.1 Aquabacterium sp. UBA2148 | reverse complement strand
CCAGCACCAGGGGCAGCGAACGGGTGAGCTCCTCGGCGTAGGTGCGCGGCAGGGTCAGCAGGGCATCGCCCGCCGCCACGACGTTGGCCGCCGCGAAGTAGTGCTGGCAGCGCAGGATGACCTGGCGCTCACCCAGGCCCTGGGCCGCCCAGACCGCCTGCAGGGGGTCGGGCTGGTCGGGCTGCAGCGCCACCATCACATGGGTTTGTGCAAAGTAGTCGGCCACGCTGAGCTGGCGGCTGGCCAGGGGGTGGCCGCGCCGCATCAGCACCGAGAGCTGCTCATCGGCCAGGTGTTCGCCCCGGATGCGGCCCGTGACCCGGCGCTGGCGGTCGATGGCCAGGTCCACCTCGCCCATCGTCAAGGTGCGCTCCAGCGCGTCACGCGGCACGCGCACGCTGGCGATCTTGACCTGGGGCGCGGCCTGAGCAAGGCGGCTCATCAGGGGCGGCAAGGTGATGGCTTCGAGCACGTCGCGCATGCCCAGGCGCAGGGTCATGTTCAACGTGAGGGGGTCGAAGGTGTCGGCCTGGCCCATGAGCGACTGCAGGCCGCGCAGGTGGGCCTGCACCTCGCCGATGACTCGCCGCGTCAGCTCGGTGGGCACCATCTGGTTGCCCTGACGCACGAACAGCGGATCCCCCCACAGGCGGCGCAGGCGGGCCAGCGCATGGCTCACCGCCGGCTGGCTCAGGTGCAGGTGCCGAGCTGCGCCCGAAATGCCGCCGTGCTCGTAGACCGCGTCCATGACGCGAAAGAGGTTCAGGTCGAGGCGGGAGGCGGTGTGCGGCAGGGACATGGGGCACAACGATACAGCCCTCCCCACACCCGTGTGTTTTTTCCACCCGATGCGGCACTCCGCACCCCAGCCCGAGTCGAGCACGCGCCATAATGACGCGTTGCCGTTTGCACGGCGCACCTTTGGAGCAACCACCTTGGACAGTCACCCTTGGTGACCGCCCACTTCGGCCAGCCGGCCACCTGCACCGCCTCGCGCTGACCAGCGCTCGCAAGGCAAACGCAGGCACCGGCTGCGGCCCACCAGGTCAGCCTCGCGCTGAGACCGGTCGGGCCCACGCGGGAGGGGGCGGCAACCACACCCCCTCACCCGTCAAACAACCTGCACGACCCGCAGCCGCATCGCCTCGCATGCGACCCGGCCCGAGCGTGATCAGGTGCTGGAGTCCCGATGCTCAACGTCTTCACGCTGGCCAATGGCCGCCTGTTCCAGGAAGAAATCGACAGCCTCGACGAGCTGACGCCGTCGCGCCCGGTCTGGGTCGACCTCGAAGACCCCACGCCGGAAGAAAAAGGCTGGATCGCCGCCTGCTTCGGCCTCGTCATCCCCGGCGACATCGTCGACGAGGACCTGGAAGAGTCCGCCCGCTTCTACGAAGAAGAAGGCGCCATCCACCTGCGCTCGGACTTTTTGATCGACGACGACGAGGCGCCCCGCAACGTGCGCGTGGCCTTCATCCTGCACAACAACATCCTGTTTTCGATCCACAAGGAAGACCTGCCGGTGTTCCGCCTGCTGCGCATGCGCGCGCGCCGCATCCCGGCCCTGATCGAAGACGCCAAGGACGTGCTGCTCAAGCTCTACGACGCCGACGCCGAGTACTCCGCCGACACGCTGGAGAACATCTACGACGAGCTGGAAAAGGTCAGCAAGCGCGTGCTGCAGGACGAGGTCAACGACCAGGCCGCCGCCGAGGCGCTGGCCTCCATCGCCCGCT
>NZ_DCXA01000305.1:9981-16891 GCF_002328915.1 Aquabacterium sp. UBA2148 | reverse complement strand
CCCGCCAGGAAGACTTGAACGGCCGCATCCGCCGCAACGTGATGGACACGCGCCGCGCGGTGAGCTTCATGATGCGCGCGCGCATGCTCAACGCAGACCAGTTCGAAGAGGCCCGCCAGATCCTGCGCGACATCGACTCGCTCGACTCGCACACGGCCTTCCTGTTCGACAAGATCAACTTCCTGATGGACGCGACCGTCGGTTTCATCAACATCAACCAGAACAAGATCATCAAGATCTTCTCGGTGGCCTCGGTGGCCTTCCTGCCGCCCACGCTGATCGCCAGCATCTACGGCATGAACTTCAACGCCATGCCCGAGCTGAACTGGCGTTTTGGCTACCCGTTCGCCGTGCTGGTGATGATCATGTCGGCCATCACGCCCTTCTGGTACTTCCGCCGCAAGGGCTGGCTGAACTGAACCACGTGCCTGGCCTGAACCTGCCTGCGCTGCCGCCCGGCTTGTGGCGGGTGATGTGGGGCACCACCTTCGTGGTGCTCAGCTACAGCCTGCTCAACCCGGTGCTGGCCGTGCGCCTGCAAACCGAGGGCGCCAGCGCCACGGCCATCGGCTGGTTCGCCACGCTGCCGTTTTTGAGCGTGGCGCTGCTGGTGCCGCTGGTGCCCAAGTTGTTCGGCCGCATCGGCGTGGGTCAGGCTTACCGGCTGGGCCTGCTGCTCGAGCTCATCGCCTGCCTGGGCTACCTTTTCACCGACGACTACCGGCTGTGGTGCGTCTTTGGCTTGATGGCCGGCCTGGGTGCCGCCGCAGCCTGGAACGCCACGGAGGCGCTGATCGCGCACAACACCCCACCGTCGCACCGGGGCCGGCTCACGGGCCTGTACCAGGCGCAACTGGGTGCGGGCATGGCGCTGGGGCCCTTCCTGCCAGGCCTGCTGGGGTTGGGGCCCATCGGCGCCAACTTGCTGGCGGCTGGCGGGCTCGCGCTGGGCTTGTCCCTGGTGCTGGTGCCCTCGATCACCCGGCTCAAAGCCATGCACGACGACCACGAGCCCATGGGCCTGCTGTCGGCCTGGCGCTTTCGGCCCACGCTGGCCTGGGCGGCGGTGGTGGGTGGCGTCTTCGAGGTGGGGCTGGGCTCCATCACCACGGCACACGGCTCGGAGATCGGGCTGAGCCTGGCGGCGGCCACTTCCATCGCCGGCGCCCTGGGCGTGGGCAGCTTCGTGCTGCAGTACCCGCTGGGCTGGCTGGCCGACCGGCTGCCCGCGCGGCGATTGTTCGTGGGAGGCGCGGTGGTGCTGGTGCTCAGCGCCCTGGCCTTCACGCGCTCGAGCCAGCACCCTGAACTGCTGTGGGCCTGCGCGCTGCTTTGGGGCGGCATCGGCGGGGCGCTCTACACGCTGAGCATGATCCGCGTGGCGCACGACTTCGCGCATTCATCGGCGATCGCGGGCACCTCGGCCATGATCGCCGGCTACACCGCCGGTGGCGCCATCGGCCCGGTCATCAGCGGCTGGGTGTTCGACCACCACGGCGTGGCCGGCCAGGGCCTGTGGCTGGGCGTGCTGGCGCTCAGCCTGCTGCTGATGCACGCCCGGCGAGCTGCCCCTGCACCCGACGCCACTGACTGAGCAGGGCCGCGTGCAGGCGCTCGGCCGGCACCGGCTTGTGCAGCAGCACCAGCCCCGATGCGTGGGCTTCACGCAAGCGCTGCGGGCCGGTGTCGCCCGTGACCAGGAAGGCGGGCAGGTCCGCCCCCAAACGTTCGCGGATGAGCGAGACCGCCTCCAGGCCGCTGCGGTGGTCTCGCAGGCGGTAGTCCACCAGCAACAGGTGCGGCGTGAAGGCATCCAGCCGCGCCAGGGCCTCGTCCACGGACGAGGCGGTCTCGCAGGCGCAGCCCCAGCTCATCAGCAGGTCGCTCATGGCGGCCAGCACCGACTCGTCGTCTTCGATCAGCAGCACGTTGAGCCCGGTCAGGTCACCGCCTTCGTCGCCGGGCCGGTCCGACGCGATCACCGCAGCTTGGCTGATCGGCAGCGTCAAGCGGAACACCGAGCCACGCCCCTCGCGCGAGGCCAGCCCCACTTCCACGCCCATGGCCCGAGCCAGCCCGTCGACGATGGACAAGCCCAGCCCCAGGCCTTTGCGTCGGTCGCGCTCGGGGTTGCCCAGCTGGTGGAACTCGCGGAAGACCTCGCGGTGCTGCGACTCGGGGATGCCGATGCCCGTGTCCCAAACCTCGATGACGGCTCGCCCGACGCGGCGCCGGCAGCCCAGCAACACCGCGCCACGCTCGGTGTAGCGCACGGCGTTGACCAGCAGGTTGCGGATGATCATTTCGACCAGCGCCGGGTCGGCCTGCACCACCAGGCGGGTGTCGCGCAGGCGAAAAACCAGGCCCTTGCTTTCGGCCAGCGGTGCCAGTTCGCGCTCGAGCTTGTGGAACAAGGGCTGCAGCGCGAAGGTGCGCAGCTGGGGCTGCACCACGCCCGCGTCGACCTTGGAGAAATCCAGCAAGGTGCCCAGCATCTCGTTGGCCGCCTCGTTGGAGGCCATCACATGGCGCACCAGGTGGGCCTGCCGGTCGTTGAGCCCGGCACGAGAGAGCGCCCCCAGGTAGAGCCCGGCGGCGTGCAGGGGCTGGCGCAAGTCGTGGCTGGCAGACGCCAGGAAGACGGTCTTGGCCCGGTTGGCGTCTTCGGCCTCGACCAGGGCCTGCTCGACCATCTCGCGCGCCTCCAGCGCCCGCTGGGTCTGGTCACGCAGGCGGTCGACCAGGCCTTCGTTTTCGAAGCGCAGCTCGATGGAGCGCAGCGTCATGCGCGAAGCGTGGAACGAGTAGACGGCCATCGCCCACAGGTAGGCCGTGGCGCCTGCGGCCAGCGCCCAGTTGATGGTGCCTTGCGCTCGCACCAGGGCCACGATCAGCGGCACCAGGCAGCAAAGCCAGTAAGACAGGGCCACCGGCCACACCGAGCCAAAGATGCCCAGCGCAGCCGAGCCCATGCCGGCGATCAGGCAGATGACCAGCGTGGCCGAGTCAGGCTCGCCCGGCCGGATGAACAGCACCGCCAGCGCCCCCCAGCACGCGCCGCTGAGCGCAGCCAAGGTCAGCAGGAACCGCGCATGCCGGCCCGGCTCGAAATCCGCCTGCCCTGGCGAAGGCAGGAGGCGATGCACCAGCTGACCGGCCCAGGCCAGGCCAACGGTGCCCACCGACCACCACCAGATTCGGCCATCGCCCACCGTGAACTGGTAGGCCACGGCAGCGATGAGCGCCACCAGGGAGGTGGCCACCATCGCGGTGCTCAGGCCCCGGTCGATCAACTCCACCTGGGCCGACAGCGAGCGGGGCGGATCAAAGCGCAGCGCGCTGGCCCACATCGACGTTTGTGTCATGGCGAGAGCAGGCCACGGGCCACGGCCCGCTCGTAGGCTTCCTGCCGGCTGGTGGCCTGCAACCATTCGGTGATCCAGGAGACCTCGGCACGCACCGCGCTCTCGCTCATGCCCAACTGCCGAGCGATCGCCTTGTTGGGCGTGCCCCGCCCGAGGTAGCCCAGGATCTGGAGCTGCAGCTCGGTGAAGGTGGGGCCGGCTTCGCTGGCCAGCATGGCCAACTCCGGCGCCTGCGCCCCGTGCGCCACCCCACCCTGGAGCGCGGACAGCGTGGCGTACGGCAGCGCGGCAAAGGAGGTTTCGCCTCGCAGCAAGGTCTGCACGGCCCCCACGATGTCGTCGGCCTGGGCCGATTTCGGGATGAAGCCCTCGGCGCCCACCTCGCGCGCCTGCGCGATCAGCTCGGCCGTGACCTCGCCCGACATGAACAGCACCCGCGTCTGCGGGGCCGCCGCCTTGAGCGCGGGCAGGTCGGACAGGCCGTGCCCGTCTGGCAGGTGGACGTCGAGCATGACCAAGTCAACCGGCTGGTGACGCAGGTGCTCCAGCGCCTGAGCCCAGGTGCCCGCCTGGGTAAGCAAGGCCTGCGGCCAGCGCTCGGCCAGCATCAGGCCCAGGCCCATGCGGAACAGGGCGTGGTCATCGACCAGGAGGAAGCGAGGGCCAGCGATCGTCATGCTCTGCCAAGGGTGAAGGGACTGCAGCCGCGAGTATCCGCTGCCGCCGTCCGTTTTCCGGTCATCGCCCCCCTGGCTGCGGTCCCAAATCCCCAATAAGGGGGAGGTGGGCGCAGCCGTCCAGCGCTCAGACCTCGCTCAGACCTCGCTCAACCCTTGCTCAGCCCTTGCGTGCGCGACGGGCCTTGACCGCGTCGGACAGGATCTGGAGCACCTTCTCGGAGTCGTCCCAGCCGATGCAGGCATCGGTGATCGACTGACCGTAGGCCAGCTTCTTGGGGTCGTCCTTGCCCGGGGTGAACTTCTGGGCGCCGGCGCACAGGTGGCTTTCGACCATGACGCCGAAGACCTGGTGCGAGCCGCCCGAGACCTGCTCGGCGATGTCCTGGGCCACCACCACCTGGCGCTCGTGCTGCTTGGAGCTGTTGGCGTGGCTGAAGTCGACCATCAGCGAAGGGTGCAGCTTGGCGGCCTCGAGGTCCTTGCAGGCGGCGGCCACGCTGGCGGCGTCGTAGTTCGGCGCCTTGCCACCGCGCAGGATGACGTGGCAGTCGGGGTTGCCGGCCGTGCCGACGATGGCGACCTGGCCGTTCTTGTGCACCGACAGGAAGTGGTGGGCACCCGCGGCGGCCTGGATGGCGTCGGTGGCGATCTTGATGTTGCCGTCGGTGCCGTTCTTGAAGCCGATGGGTGCGCTCAGGCCGGAGGCCAGCTCGCGGTGGACCTGGCTTTCGGTGGTGCGCGCACCGATGGCGCCCCAGCTGATGAGGTCACCGATGTACTGCGGCGAGATCGCGTCGAGGAACTCGCTGGCCGCGGGCACGCCCAGGCGGTTGATCTCCAGCAGCAGCTGGCGCGCCATGCGCAGACCTTCGTCGATCTTGAAGGACTCGTCGAGGTAGGGGTCGTTGATCAGGCCCTTCCAGCCCACGGTGGTGCGGGGCTTTTCGAAGTACACGCGCATGACCACTTCCAGCGTGCCTTCGTACTGCTCGCGCAAATCGCGCAGCTTGCGGGCGTACTCGATGGCGGCCGCCGGGTCGTGGATGGAGCAGGGGCCGATGATCACCAGCAGGCGGTCGTCCTTGCCATGCACGATCTTGCGGATCGCCTTGCGCGTGCGCGAGACCAGCGTCTCGATGGCCGTGCCGCGGATCGGGAAGAAGCGGATCAGGTGCTCGGGCGGCGGCAGCGGCGTGACGTTCTTGATGCGTTCGTCATCGGTCTGCGAGGTCTTGTCGGCGGGCGGAACCCAGCCTTCGGCGGCGCTGGAGTGGGTGCTCATGGGGCGATCCTGTTGGGGTGCTTCGATCAGAGGCGGAATAAAAAAAACCGCCGGTTGTGCCGGCGGTTTCAGTTGGGTGGGTCTGCTTACGCGTTGGCCACTCCTGCGCCGGTGAGGTGCTGGATGTGAAAGTGCCAAAAGTAGTAACGGACCGTGGTACGCATGGAAACACTGTAGCACGCCCTGTTGACGGGCGACAACCCGGGGTTGCCGGGGCTGCCTGGCAGGGCGTGCCAGATCTCACTGCCTCGAGCTGGAGGCATCACTTGAGCTGCGGGAACGCGAACTCCGGCCCGCGCGCGATGCTGTCGGGCCAGCGCTGCATCACGGCCTTGTGGCGGGTGTAGAAGCGCACGCCCTCGGGGCCGTAGGCGTGGTGGTCGCCGAACAGGCTGCGCTTCCAGCCCCCGAAGCTGTTGAAGGCCATCGGCACCGGCAGGGGCACGTTCACGCCCACCATGCCCACCTGGATGTGGCGCACGAACTCGCGTGCGATGCCGCCGTCGCGGGTGTAGAGGGCCACGCCATTGCCGTATTCGTGGTCGTTGATGAGCTTGACCGCGGCGGCGATGTCCGGCACGCGCACCACACAGAGCACGGGGCCGAAGATCTCTTCGCGGTAGACGCTCATCTCGGGCGAGACCTGGTCGAGCAAGGTGCCGCCGACGAAGTAGCCGTCTTCGTGGCCCGGCACGCGCAGGCCACGGCCATCGACCACGGCGAGGGCGCCCTCTTCGATGCCCTGTCCAATCAGCCCCTCGATGCGCTGCTGCGCCATGCGCGTGATGACCGGGCCCATCTCGGCATCAGCTTGATGACCTTCGCCCACGCGCAAAGCGCGCACGCGGGTGGCCAGCGACGCCACCAGCTCGTCGGCCACATCGCCCACCGCCACGGCCACCGAGATGGCCATGCAACGCTCGCCAGCCGAGCCGTAGGCGGCGCCAATCAGCGCGTCCACGGCCTGCTCCAGGTCGGCGTCGGGCATGACGACGAGGTGGTTCTTGGCGCCACCCAGGGCCTGCACGCGCTTGCCGTGGCGCGCGCCTTCGGCGTAGATGTGTTCGGCCACGGGCGTGGAGCCCACGAAGCTGACGGCCTCGATGCCGGGGTGCGCCAGGATGGCGTCGACGATGGCCTTGTCGCCCTGCACCACGTTGAAAACACCATCCGGCAAGCCGGCTTCTTGCAGCCACTCGGCCATCAGCAGCGAGGGCGATGGGTCGCGCTCCGAGGGCTTGAGCACGAAGGTGTTGCCGCAGGCCAGCGCCACCGGGAACATCCACATGGGCACCATGGCGGGGAAGTTGAAGGGCGTGATGCCCGCGACCACGCCCAGCGGCTGGCGCATGGACCAGGCGTCGATGCCGCGCGCGATCTGGTCGGTGTACTCGCCCTTGAGCAGTTGCGGGATGCCGGTGGCGAACTCGACCACCTCGATGGCGCGGGCGACCTCGCCCATCGCGTCGGGCAAGGTCTTGCCGTGCTCCTGCACGATGAGCTCGGCCAGCTGGGACGAGCGCGCCTGCAGCAGGTTCAGGAAGCGGAACATGACACGGGCGCGCGCCAGCGGCGGCTGGGCC
>NZ_DCXA01000305.1:4285-9882 GCF_002328915.1 Aquabacterium sp. UBA2148 | reverse complement strand
CCAGGCGGGGAAGGCGGCCTGCGCTGCAGCCACGGCGGCATCGAGCTCCTGCACGGTGCCCAGGTCGACCCGGCCCTGCACGCGCCCCAGTGCGGGGTTGAAGATGTCGGCGCGGCGGCCGGAAGTCGAGGGCTGAACGCGGCCGCCGATGTGGTGGTGAACTTCGTACATGCGTGTCTCCGTGTGTGTCTCCGTGTGGGGTCTCATTGCGGGTCGGCGGTCAGGCGGATGGCGCTGCGCAGCACGTCGACCATCTTGTGCAGCTCATCGTGGGTGGCGATGAAGGGCGGGCCCATGGCGATGGTGTCGCCGGTGAAGCGCAGCAGCACGCCCATCGTCATCGCGATCTCGAAGACGCGCAATGCGCGGCGGCCGGGCTGACCGGGCCAGCTCTGCAGGTCGACCGCGCCGCAGAAGCCGAAGTTGCGGATGTCGGTGACGCCGGGCTCGCCTTTCAGGCTGTGCAGGCCTTCTTCGAGCACGGGCTCGAGGCTGCGGGCGCGCTCGATCAGGCCGTCGCCCAGCAGCACGTCGAGCACGGCGTGGCCCACGGCCGAGGCCATGGGGTGGCCCGAGTAGGTGTAGCCGTGCATGAACTCGACGGCGTACTCGGGCGCCTGCACGCCCATGAAGGTGTCGTGGATGTCGCCCTGCACGATGACGCCGCCCATCGGCACCGTGCCGTTGGTGATGCCCTTGGCGAAGGTGATGAGGTCGGGCGTGACGTCCAGGCGCTGGGCGCCGAAGGCCGTGCCCAGGCGACCGAAGCCGGTGATGACCTCGTCGAAGATCAGCAAGATGCCGTGGCGGGTGCAGGTCTCGCGCAGCTTTTGCAGGTAGCCCACGGGCGGCACGATGACACCGGTCGAGCCTTGCACCGGCTCGACGATGACGGCGGCGATGGTGCTGGCGTCGTGCAGGCCGATGAGGCGCTCGAGCTCGTCGGCCAGGTGCGTGCCCCAGGTCGGCTGGCCCTTGGAGAAGGCCATGTGCTGGGGCGACCAGGTGTGCGGCAGGTGATCGACACCCGGCAGCATGACCGAGCCGAACATCTTGCGGTTGGCCACCATGCCGCCGGCCGAGATGCCGCCAAAACCCACGCCGTGGTAGCCGCGCTCGCGGCCGATGATGCGGTGGCGACCGCCCTCGCCGCGCAGGCGGTGGTAGCCAATGGCCATCTTGATGGCCGTGTCGACCGACTCGGAGCCCGAGTTGGTGAAAAAGACCTTGCCCAGGCCGGCAGGGGCCAGCTCGGTGATGCGCCTTGCCAGCTTGAGCGCGCCTGGGTGCGCCACCTGGAAGGCCGGGGCGTAGTCAAGTTCAGCGGCCTGGCGACTCAGGGCCTCGACCACGCGCGGGTGAGCGTGGCCGATGGGGCAGCACCACAGGCCCGAGAGCGCGTCGAACAGCTCGCGGCCATCGGACGTGCGGTAGTGCGCGCCGCTGGCGCCGACCACGACCTTGGGGTGCCGCTTGAAATAGCGGTTGGGCGTGAAGGGCAACCAGGTCTGGGCCAGGCCGTCGAGGGTGGCCGGGTCGGCGGTTTCGGTGGCGGGGTTGAAGGGCATCGGGTGGACCTCGGTGAGGGCCTCGGGTGACAGCGGGACGCCGCTGGGCCAAGGCCTGACGCCCATCGTAGGCACGCCCGGCCCGGCGTCGGCATGACGCGAGCGCATCAAACTGGCAAACGGATTGCTTGAATACACCTGCCGTGCAGTCATCATGACCTGTACAGTCAGCCCATGCCATCGCCACGCCCTGACAGAACCCGACACCCCGCCGAAGCCGACTGGCTTGCATCGCTGCAGGCCGACCTGGGTGAGCGGGCCGAGCGCTCGGCGCACACCCGCGTGCGCAGCGAACCGAGCCTGGTCACGCTGGTGTCCGGGGCGGTGGAAAAGGCCGTGGCCGAAGGCGCCTTGCGCGCTGGCACCCGCCTGCCTTCCGTGCGGCAGATGGCCGCGCGGCTGGGCGTGAGCACCTTCACCGTGGCCGAGGCCTACTCGGGCCTGGTCGCGCGCCAGGTGCTGGCCTCGCGCCAGGGGGCGGGCTACTTCGTGCAGTCCAGTCGCTTGGCCGCTCGGCGCAGCCCGCGCGAGCTGGCGCTGTCCACCCAGGTCAGCGACGACTGGCTGAGCCTGAACATGTTCGCGCAAGGACGCGACCTGCTGGCCGCCGGCTGCGGCTGGCTGCCGCTGAGCTGGTACGCCGAAAACGACTTCCACGCCGCGCTGCGCCAGGCCACGCGCATCGCTGGCGAGCACCTGGCCAGCTACGGCCACCCGCTGGGCTATGCCGGCCTGCGCCAGCTGCTGGCCCGAGAGCTCGGCGAGCGGCTGGGGCCTGTGCACGCCAACCAGCTCATCCTCACGCACGGCGTCACGCATGGCTTCGAGCTGGTGATGATGGGCTTGCTGCGCCCCGGCGACAGCGTGCTGGTGGAAGAGCCCGGCTACTGGAACCTGCACGCGCAGTTGCGCTGCCATGGCCTGAACCCCATCGGCGTGGCGCGCAACGAGCAGGGCCTGGACCTCGACGCCATGGAGCGACTGGCCCTGGCGCACCGCCCGCGTGCCATGTTCATCACCACGGTGGGGCACAACCCGCTGTCGACCACGCTGCGGCTGCAGCAGCTGCACCGGATCCTGGCCCTGGCCGAGCGCCACGACCTGTGGGTGATCGAGGACGACATCTTCCGCGACCTCGACGGCCCGCACGCGCCTTCGCTGGCCGGGCTCGATGGCCTGCAGCGGGTGCTGACGCTGGGTGGCTTTTCCAAGACCATCGCGCCGGCCATCCGCGTGGGCTACGTGGCCTGCCCGCCCGCGCTGGTGCAGCCGCTGGCGCGCGTGAAGATGGCTTGCGGCCTGACCACCTCCGAGATCAACGAGAGGGCCGCCGCGCGCGTGCTGGCCGACCCGGGGCACCGGCGCTACCTCGAGCGCATCCGCCACCGCCTGGCCACCTCGCGAGAGCGCGTGGTCGAGGCGCTGCTCGACGTCGGCATGGCGCCGCTGGCCGTGCCGGACAGCGGGCTGTACGTGTGCGCGGGCTGGCCTGACGTGGACGAGCCCGATCGGGCCTCGATGGCGCGTCAGGTGGCGCAAGAGGCCCTGGCCGAGGGCATCGCGCTGGCGCCAGGCGACTACTTCATGCTCGACCAGCGCCCCACGGGCTGGTTCCGATTCAACGTGGCGCACGCCAATGACCCACAGCTGATGCGCTTTCTGCAACGCGTGTCCAAGCGCTTTCCCAGGCCCTGAACACCGCGCACCCACCAAAGCGGTGCAGGCCGTGCCCTGCGTGTTGGCACAGAACTCGCATGAAGTCCGCCATGAAAACCTGACCACCCGGTCAACTTTCTGGCCCCGACATGAACGCGTCCCCGATGCCCGCCCGCCCCACCGCCTCGGTCAGCCGCCCGGGGTTCGGCCCCTCCGTCGTGCAGGTCAACGCCGCCAGCGTGACCTACCCGGCGCCCGATGCCCCGGTGCGGGCGCTGCACGAGGTCAGCCTCGACATCCGCCAGGGCGAGTTCGTGTCGCTGATCGGGCCCTCGGGCTGCGGCAAGACCACGCTGCTGCGCGTGATCGCCGACCTCGAACCCATCACCTCGGGCCAGGTGCTGGTCAACGGCCGCACGCCGCACGACGCGCGCCTGGCCCGCGCCTACGGCTACGTCTTCCAGGCTGCGGCCTTGCTGCCGTGGCGCACGGTGCTCTCCAACGTGATGCTGCCGCTGGAGCTGCAAGGCAGGCCACCCGACGAGGCGCGCGAGATCGCACGCACCCAGCTCGCCCGCGTGGGCCTGGAGCAGTTCGAGCGCAAGCACCCGTGGCAGCTCTCGGGTGGCATGCAGCAACGCGTGTCCATCGCGCGGGCGCTGGGCTTCGAGCCCAAGCTGTTGATGATGGACGAGCCCTTCGGCGCGCTCGACGAGATCACCCGCGACGACCTCAACGCGCAGCTGCAGCAGCTGTGGCGGCACGAGCAGCGCACCGTGGTCTTCGTGACGCACTCGATTTCGGAAGCCGTCTACCTGTCGACGCGCATCGTGGTGATGTCGCCGAGGCCGGGTCGCATCGTCAAGGTCATCGACTCGCCATTGCCCGCCGAGCGCACGCTGGCCATGCGCGACACGCCCGAGTTCATGGCGCTGGCGCACGAGGTGCGCGAAGCCCTGGCCGACGGCCACCACTGAGGGCGCGAACGGTGTCCAGCGCATCTCCCCCCTCCAGCGCCAGCGGTCTGCGCGCACCAGGCGGCACGGGCTGGCTTCGCGCGCAAGGCTTGCTGCCGGTGGCGTGTGTGCTCACCGTTTTGATGCTGCTCTGGTACGCGCTGGCCATCGCGCTGAACGCACCCGGCGCCATCGAGCGCCACCTGGGCGGCCCCGATGCCCCGTGGACGGCCACCGAACTGGTGCAGACCACCTGGTCCATGGCCCGCCCCATCCTGCCTGCCCCGCACCAGATCGCACAAGACACCTGGCACAGCCTGCTGGACTGGCCCATCGACCACCCGCGCAGCCTGATCTTTCACGCCCGTGTCACCGCCGAGGCGACCTTGCTGGGGTTCGTGCTCGGGGCGTTGCTGGGCGCGCTGCTGGCCATCGGCATCGTGCATTCGGTGACGCTGGAGCGCGCCCTCATGCCCTGGATCGTCGCCTCGCAGACGGTGCCGGTGCTGGCCATTGCGCCCATCGTGCTGGTGGTGCTTGGCAGCCTGGGTTTCACCGGCGTCTTGCCCAAGGCCGTGATCGCGATGTACCTGTGCTTCTTCCCGGTGACGGTGGCGATGGTGCAGGGCCTGCGCGCGCCCCAGGCCATCGAGCGCGAGCTGCTGCACACCTACGCCGCCACGCGCTGGCAGGGCCTGTGGCTGCTGCGCCTGCCGTCTGCCTTGCCTTACCTGTTCCCGGCCCTGCGCGTGGCCGTGGCCGCCGGGCTGGTGGGCGCCATCGTGGCCGAGCTGCCCACCGGCGCGCAGGCCGGGCTGGGCGCGCGCCTGCTGACGAGCTCGTACGACGGCAACACGGTGCAGATCTGGTCGGCCCTGCTGATGGCGACCGTGCTAGGCGTGCTGCTGACCACAGCGGTCAGCGGGCTCGAGCGCCTGGCGCTGCGCCACCGTGGCGCGGTGCGCTGACCCAACGCACCGACGGGACACCGACATGCCCACCCGCACCACCTCAAGCGCCCCGAGCGCCCCAAGCATCGCCCACCCCACGCCCGCCCCACGGCCCGCCGCCCCCGGCGCCGTGCTCGCGGTGCTGGCGCTGGCCCTCGTGCTGCTGGCGCTCACCGCGCCGCTCATGCAGGTCGACCCGGGCGACTTCACCTTGCAGCCACGCGCCTGGTGGCAGGCCGATGGCCTCGCCGACACGCTGTGGCAGCTGCTCACGCCCTGCGCCCTGGCGCTGGCAGCCCTGCGCGCCCTGTGGCCTTCGCCTGGGCTGCCCGCCACGGCCCTGTTGAGCGCGCTCGCCTTGCTGGGCGGCGCCGGCCTCGTTCACCTGGCCCCGAGCGACGACACCCGCGTGGTCGCTGGCGGCTACTGGCTCGCCACCTTGGCGCTGGTGCTGCTGAGCGGGGTCA
>NZ_DCXA01000305.1:0-4222 GCF_002328915.1 Aquabacterium sp. UBA2148 | reverse complement strand
GGTGGTGCTGCTGAGCGGGGTCACGGTGCGGCGCTGGGGCCACCTGCCTGACTCACCCCGCGCACGCGCCATGACCGCCGGCCTCTTCGGCCTGTGGCTGCTGTTGTTGTGGGAGCAACTGGTGACGGCGTTCGCCGTGCCGCGCGTGCTGCTGCCACCGCCCTCGTCGGTCGCCGTGGCGCTGTGGACGCACGCCGGCACGCTGGGCGCCGACCTGGTGCAGACCGTGGGCAAGGCCGTGTTCATCGGCTACGCGCTCGGTTGCGGCCTGGGCGTGCTCACCGGCATCGCCATCGACCGCCTGCCCTTCCTGCAGCGCGGCTTGCTGCCCATCGCTTCGCTGAGCAGCACCGTGCCCCTGGTGGGCGTCGCGCCGATCGCGGTGATGTGGTTCGGCTTCGACTGGCCCTCCAAGGCCGCCGTGATCGTGCTGATGACCTTTTTCCCAGCGCTCATCAGCACGCTGGCCGGGTTGCAGGCCGCGGGCCAGCTCGAGCGCGAGCTGATGCACTCGTACGCCGCCAGCTACCGCCGCACGCTGCTTGATCTTCGCCTGCCCGTGGCCCTGCCCTTCATCTTCAGCGCGCTCAAGGTCAACGCCTCGCTGGCGCTGATCGGCGCCATCGTGGCCGAGTTCTTCGGCTCGCCGACGGTGGGGCTGGGCTTTCGCATCTCGACCGAGGCCTCGCGCATGAACATGCCCCTGGTGTGGGCCACGATCGTCGTGGCCAGCGCCACGGGGATGCTGTTCTACGCGGGCCTGAACCGCCTGGAGCGGCGCGTGAACTTCTGGCATCCCTCGGTGCGATCGGCCTGATCGCGCGCCCGGGTGCACCTCTTTTTTCTCCACCCCTTGTCACAGGAGCTCTCGATGAACCGCATGTCTTCCCTGTTCCAGCTGGCCCTGCTGTCTGCCTGCGCGACCGTGGGCCTGCACGCCCACGCCGCTGAAAAGGTCGTGCTGCAACTCAAGTGGGTGCCCCAGGCCCAGTTCGCCGGCTACTACGTCGCACAGGCCAAGGGCTACTACTCGGCGGCCGGCCTGGACGTGACCATCAAGCCCGGCGGCACCGACGTCTCGCCCGTGCAGGTGCTGGCCGGCAAGTCCGCCGACGTCATCGTCAACTGGATGCCCGATGCCCTGGCCGCGCGCGAGAACGGCGTGCCGCTGGTCAACATCGCGCAGGTCTTCGACAAATCGGGGCTGATGCTGACGTGCAAGAAGTCCGCAGGCGTGAGCAGCCCGAAGGACTTCAAGGGCAAGACGCTGGGCGTCTGGTACGGCGGCAACGAGTACCCCTTCCTGAGCTGGATGGGCAAGCTCGGTCTGCAACCGGGCAAGGACATCACCGTGCTCAAGCAGGGCTTCAACGTCGACCCGCTGCTGCAGAACCAGGCCGCCTGCATCTCGACCATGATCTACAACGAGTACTGGCAGGTGGTGGACGCCGGTGTCAAGGAAAGCGAGCTGACCACCTTCTTCTACCAGGACCAGGGCGTGGCCACGCTGGAAGACGGCCTGTACGTGCTGGGCCCCAACCTGCGCGACAAGGCCTTCGTCGCCAAGATGGCCAAGTTCGTCAAGGCCAGCCTCAAGGGCTGGAGCGACGCCGTCAAGAACCCCGAAGAAGCCGCCAAGATCGTGGTCGCCAACGACACCTCGGGCAGCGCCAGCCTGGCCGTGCAAAAGCGCCAGATGGAGAACGTGGCCAAGCTGATCTCCAACGTCGGCACCGCCAAGATGGGCGTGCTCGACCCCGCCGCATGTGAGCGCACGGTCAAGGTGCTGCTGGGCGGCGGCAGCGACCCGGCCATCAAGAAGGACCCGGGCAAGGCCGCCATGACCCACCTGGTCACCGACATGGCCGCAAAATGACGGCATGAGCACCCAGGCGGCACCGGCGAAAAGACAGGTTCGGCAACTCAGCGAGTCGGCCATCCTGCGTGCCGCCGAGCGCGTGTTCGCACGGGCCGGTTTCGGCGGGGCCACCATGGCCGACATCGCCGACGAAGCCGGCCTGCCCAAGGCCAACCTGCACTACTACTTCGGCAGCAAGCGCGAGCTCTACCGCGCCGTGCTGGGCGTGACCATGCAGGACTGGCTGGCCCCGCTCGAAGCCATCACGCCCGAGGCCGACCCCGCCGAGGCACTGGCGCGCTACATCCGCCTGAAGATGGCCTTGTCGGCCGAGCGGCCCGATGCCTCCCGCGTGTTCGCCAACGAGCTCATCCACGGCGCCACGGTGGTGATGGACCTGCTGCGCACCGACTTGCGCCAGCAGGTGCGCGCCAAAGCGGCGGTCATCGACGCCTGGATCGCGCAAGGCCGCATGGCGCCGCTCGACAGCACCCACCTGTTCTTCACCATCTGGGCGGCCACGCAGACCTACGCCGACTTCGACGTGCAGATCCGCGCCGTGCTCGGCCGCGAAACCTTGCGCCCGGCCGATCACAAGCGCGCCACGGAGCACGTGGTGCAGCTGATCCTCAGGGGATGCGGCTTGCAGGTGCCCGGCACGGCCGCCTGAGCCTCGCGCAGCCGCCACGAACTGCTGCCCCTCGGCAGCCCTTCGTTGGTTGGCCATCGGGGGTCCACCGGCCGCTCACTGGCGAGCCGATGCGGCTCACACCGAAATCACCCCCGCGCGATTGAGCATCGCGTGCAGCAGCACGTTGCAGCCGGCTTCGAGGTGCTCGGCCTTGGCGTCCTCGATCTCGTTGTGGCTGATGCCGTCCTTGCAGGGCACGAAGATCATCCCGGCCGGCGCCAGGCGCGCCACGTACACGGCATCGTGCCCAGCACCTGACACGCAAGGCATGTTCGAGTAACCCAGCGCCTGCGTGGCCTGGCGCACCGCTTCGATGCAGCCGGCTTCAAAGGGTACGGCCGGGTAGTGCGACACCTCTTCGACCTCCACCTTCAGGCCCGTCTCGGTGGCCACGCTTTGAGCGAAGGCACGGATCTCCGCGTCCATCTGGTCCAGCAGCTCATTGCTGACGTTGCGAAGGTCCATCGAGAACTTCACCCGCCCCGGGATCACGTTGCGGCTGTTGGGGTGCACCTGCACCATGCCCACCGTGCCGCGCCCATGCGGCTGGTGGCGCATGGCCACGGCCACCACCTCCTGCATGATCTTCGTCGCCACTTGCAACGCGTCCTGGCGCAGGCCCATGGGCGTGGGCCCGGCATGCGCCTCCATGCCCGTGACGGTGCAGTCGTACCAGCGGATGCCCAGCACCGCCTCGACCACACCGATCGTGATGCCGTGGTCCTCCAGCACAGGCCCCTGCTCGATGTGGGCCTCGAAGTAGGCGCCCACCGGGTGCCGGCCCGGCACCTCGTCGCCGATGTAGCCGATGCGCTGCAGCTCCTCCTTCACCGTCTTGCCGTCGACGTCCTTCGCGGCATACGCCGCCTCCAGCGAGAAAGCCTGGGCGAACACGCCCGAGCCCATCATCACCGGCACGAAGCGCGAGCCCTCCTCGTTGGTCCAGAAGGCCACCTCGACGGGCGCTTCGGTCTCCAGCCCCAGGTCGTTGAGCGTGCGCACCACCTCCAGGCCCGCGAGCACACCGTAGTTGCCGTCGAACTTGCCGCCGGTGGGTTGCGTGTCGATGTGGCTGCCGGTCATGACGGGTGGCAGCGCGTTGTTGCGGCCGGGTCGGCGCATGAACACGTTGCCGATCTGGTCGATGGTGATGGACATGCCCGCTTCGCGTGCCCAGCCGATGACCAGGTCACGGCCCTGCCGGTCCAGGTCGGTCAAGGCCAGGCGGCAGACACCACCCTTGGGCGTGGCACCGATGCGCGCCAACTCCATCAGCGACTGCCACAAGCGATGGCCATCAATGCGCCAGGAAGCCGTGGGGGTTTCAAGCGTGGTGGGGCTCATGTCCTTCCTTTCGTGGCACCAGGGTGCTGCACACCGTTGCCATGGGGGTGCTGACGGCCCATGCGGGGCGCGTCACGTGCTTCACGTGGCACGGCGCACCACGGCCTGGGGCGCCTGCAGGGCCGCCTTGCGCGACAACGCATCGAAGACGGGGCCGAAGGTCGGGCGTTTGACGTAGCGGCCCTGGCCTGGTGCCACGTCCAGTTGCCCGTTCGCAAACGCCACGTGCCCACCGCGCAGCGTGTGCGACGGCACGCCCTTCACGGTGCGCCCTTCGAAGATGTTGAAGTCGCCCTTGGCATGCTGAGTCTTGGCCGACAAGGTCTTGG
>NZ_DCXA01000123.1:0-4611 GCF_002328915.1 Aquabacterium sp. UBA2148 | reverse complement strand
CAGCCTCGTTGCCTTGACGCCCGTGTCGGCGCACGCCCAGGCCGCCAGGCCCGTGCCCATCCCCGCCAACACACTGCGTGGCGAGATCACCTTCGGTCTGCCGCCTGAAATCGTGCTCAACGGCAAGGTGGCCACCCGCTTGTCGCCCGCCTCGCGCATCCGCGGCCAGAGCAACACCCTGGTCATGTCGGGCACGCTCGGCGGCCAGACCCACGTCGTCAACTACAACGTCGACGGCCAGTCCGGCCTGATCCAGGACGTCTGGCTGCTGACCGCGCAGGAAGCCTCGCGCACCTGGCCCACCACGCCCGAAGAAGCGGCCAAGTGGGTGTTCGACCCCATCTCGCAGAGCTGGTCCAAGCCCTGAGCGGCTGACCACCGACCTGAGCTTTCCTGCGCACCAGGTAACTCAGCGTGCCTGCCACCGCGCGCCCCATTTCCCTTTTTGAAGCAGGCAGGACGCCGTCGCCCAGACAGCCCCTGAATCGCCATGTCCATCGACACCCCCACCACGCCCGACACGCCCTCGAACGCCGCGGACCTGCCCCAGCAGACCCAAAAGAAGGTCTACATCAAAACCTACGGCTGCCAGATGAACGAATACGACTCGGACAAGATGTCCGACGTCATGAACGCGGCCAAGGGCTATGTGCCCACCAACGACCCGGAACAAGCCGACCTCATCCTCTTCAACACCTGCTCCATCCGCGAGAAGGCGCAAGAGAAGGTGTTCTCCGACCTGGGCCGCGTCAAGCACCTGAAAGAAAAGGGCGTGATGATCGGCGTGGGCGGCTGCGTGGCCAGCCAGGAAGGCGCCACCATCATCGAGCGCGCGCCCTACGTGGACGTGGTCTTCGGCCCGCAGACCCTGCACCGCCTGCCCGCCATGCTGGAAAAGCGGAAGCAGCAGCAACGCCCGCAGGTCGACATCAGCTTCCCCGAGATCGAGAAGTTCGACCACCTGCCCCCGCCGCGCAAGGAAGGCGCCTCGGCCTTCGTGTCGATCATGGAAGGCTGCTCGAAGTACTGCAGCTACTGCGTGGTGCCCTACACCCGCGGCGAAGAGGTCTCGCGTCCCTTCGACGACGTGCTGACCGAGGTCGCCGACCTGGCCGACCAGGGCGTCAAAGAGGTCACCCTGCTGGGCCAGAACGTCAACGGCTTCCGTGGTCGCATGGGGGACACCGCCGAGATCGCCGACTTCGCCATGCTGCTCGAGTACGTGGCCGAGATCCCCGGCATCGAGCGCATCCGCTTCACCACCAGCCACCCCAACGAGTTCAGCCAGCGCCTGATCGACGTCTACGGCAAGACGAACAAGCTGGTCAACCACGTGCACCTGCCCGTGCAGCACGGCTCCGACCGCATCCTGATGGCCATGAAGCGCGGCTACACCGTGCTCGAGTACAAGAGCACCATCCGCAAGCTGCGCGCCGTGCGCCCCGACATCCGCCTGTCCACCGACTTCATCGTCGGCTTCCCAGGCGAGACGGACGAGGACTTCGACAAGCTCATGAAGCTGGCCACCGACATCGAGTTCGACGCCTCCTTCAGCTTCATCTTCAGCGCCCGCCCCGGCACGCCGGCCGCGTCCTTGCAAGATGACACCCCGCACGAGGTCAAGCTCAAGCGCCTGCAAACCCTGCAGGCCTACCTGGAGTCCAACGTGCAGCGCTACAGCCAGATGCTGGTGGGCACCACGCAGAAGATCCTGGTCGAGGGCCCCAGCCGCAAGGACCCGTCCGAATTGATGGGCCGCACCGAGTGCAACCGCATCGTCAACTTCGCCGCCGGCCCCACGCAGACCCTGCGCGATCGACTGGTCGGCCAGCTGATTGACGTGCACATCACGCAGGCCTATCCCCACTCGCTGCGCGCGGAACTGTCGCTCAGCTGAGCAAAAAGAGCGCCATCGCAACAACGGGCGCAATCACCCGTTCAAAACCCGTTTATTCGGACTTTCGGACGAAAGCGGCGAGCAGACACTGGCGGCGGACCCACTGCCATCGACTCGCCATGAAACTTTTCCAACTGTGTGCCGACCAGGTCCAGCCTCGGCACCCCCTCCCCTGGAACGTCTACAACGACAGCAGCCAGCTGCTGCTGCACCGCGGCTACGTGTTGCAAGACACAGCCCAAGTCGAGGCCTTGGTCTCGCGAGGTGTGTACGTCGACCAGCATGACTTCGACACCCACGCCAGCAACCTGGCTCGCGACCACCGGCGCCGCGACGCGGTGTCCCTGTGGCACGACCTGAACCAGCGGGTGGGCCGATTGATGAACCAGGCGATGGACGGCCCCGCCTTCCTGCAGGACATCAACGAGGCCTGTGGCGACCTCCAGCACGGCATGACGCAGCAACTCGACGCGAGCTTGTTCGAGTTGCTGCACGCCGACGACCCTCAGAGCTATGCGGTCACCCATGCTCTGCAAACCGCCGTGGTGAGCAGCCTGGTGGGCCAGCGCATGGGATGGGGCGAGCGCGAACGCGACACCCTCGTGCAGGCCTCGCTGACGATGAACCTGGGCATGAGCACCCTGCAGTCGACGCTGTCGATGCAACTGGAGCCGCCAAGCACGCAGCAGCGCCAAGCCATCCACGATCACGGCCACCACAGTCGCCACCTGCTGGAAGCGCGCGGCATCACCGACACGGACTGGCTGAGCGCGGTCGAGCAACATCACGTGACACCTGATGGCGGGCCCCTGCCGGCACACCACGCGCAACTCGGCGAGGTCGCCTGCGTGATGCACTACGTCGATGTCTACCTGGCCAAGATCAGCGCCCGCGCCTCTCGCCCGGCCATGGCGTCCCACCTCGCGGCCAAGTCCCTGTTCATGCAGGCCGACGGTGCACGCAACCCCTATGTGTCGGCGCTGATCAAGGAAATCGGCGTCTACCCGCCAGGCTCTGCTGTTCGACTGGCCAATGGCGAGGTCGGGATCGTCGTGCGACGTGGCGAGGCAGCTCACTTGCCCGAGGTCCACAGCGTCATCTCAGGCAACGGCCAGCCCATGAGGCAGGCTGTGCGTCGCAACACCGCGGAGAGTTCGTTCAAGGTCACCGAGGCCCTGCCCCGCGGTCGCTTGGGACACAACCTCGACCGGCGCTCCCTGTTCGCTCAGGCGGCGGCGGCTTGAGGCACGGCAACCCGACGGAGGTCAGGAAACGTCGCCGGGCGATGGCGCGCAGCCGCACTCCCTGGCAACATGATCGGCCATGAGCAGCACCTCGTGGCATGACCCGGCCGCGCCGGACCCGTTCTCCGTCTGGCACGGCATGCACGACCGCGTCGCGCGCCTGCTCAAGCAGCCCGACTCGCCCCGCTTCGTGGCCGAGCTCGATGCGGTCACCGAGGTGATCCTGCAGACGGTCGACGCCGCCCCCGAGGCCAGCCTCTTCGAGATGATCTACGGCGAAGAGATCGCCGGCTACGCGGTCGCCCACGCCCTGCAGACCGCGTTCGTGACGGCCCTGGTCGCGCAACGCATGGGCTGGTCGCTGCGCGACAGGCAGACCCTGGTCAAAGCCTCGCTGACGATGAACATCGCCATGCTGGACCTGCAGGACGCGCTGGTGCGGCAACCGACCGCACCAACGGTTCGCCAGCGCCAGGAAATCGAGGCGCACGCCGCGCGAGGCCGCACCATGCTGGAGGCCGCCGGTGTCACCGACGCCGTCTTGCTGCACACCGTCGCCAACCACCACGTGACCGACGGCGGGCGCGCCTTGCCAGCCGACCGCAGCGCCATCAGCCCCCTGGCTTGCCTGGTGCACTATGCCGACGTCTACCTGGCCCGACTCAGCCCGCGCGCGACCCGCGCCGCGCTGGCCATCAACGTGGCCGCGCGCGAACTGCTGAGCAGCGCGGGCGGCACCGCCAACCCCTACGCCACGGCCATCGTCCAGGAGATGGGCAACTACCCGCCGGGCACCTTCGTGAAGCTGCGCAATGGCGACACCGCCATCGTGCTGCGCCGAGGCAACGCGCCCGACACACCCCTGGTCAGCACCCTGCTGCGCGCCGACGGCACGCCCTACCTGATGACCCAGCTGACCGACACGGGCGAGCCTGACCACAAGGTCGTGGCCGCCTTGCCGCGCGGCCAGGTGATGCTGACGCTGAATCGCCGCAGGCTCTACGACCAGGCTCAGGGTTGAACCGCGAAGCACCTGAGCTCAGGTGACTCAGGCCGCCCGAGCCAGCGCGTCCAGCAAACGATCGATGTGCTCGCTCGTGTGCGCCGCCGACAGCGAGATCCGCAACCTCGCCGTGCCTTCGGGCACCGTCGGGGGCCGGATCGCCGGCACCCACACACCCTGCTCGTCGAGGCGAGCCATCACGGCCAGTGCATCGGCGTTGCTGCCGATCACCAAGGGCTGGATGGCGGTGTCAGACGGCATCAGCGTCCAAGGCAGGCGCGCCGCCTGCACGCCCTCGCGCAGTCGCTGCTGCAGCGCGCGCAGGTGCGCACGCCGGTGAGGTTCATCGGCCATCACCCGCAATGCCGCGCGCAGGGGCGCCGCCACCATGGCGGGCGCGGCGGTGGCGAACATGTACGTGCGGGCCTTCTGCATCACCCACTCGACCACCGACGGTTCACCCGCCA
>NZ_DCXA01000131.1:0-3629 GCF_002328915.1 Aquabacterium sp. UBA2148 | reverse complement strand
CGACCATGAACATGGGGCGGCGCTTGCGGGCCTTGAGCGCGCGCTCGACCGCCCCCAGGCCGATGATGGGCAGGGTGCTGGCGGTGCAGGAGACGACGATGTCGAACTCGTGCAGGCGATCGGGCAGGTCGGCCAGGCGGATGGCTTGCGCACCCAGGTGGGTGGCGAGCTTTTCGCCGCGCTCGAGCGTGCGGTTGGCCACGGCCATGGCGCGAGGGTTGCGCGCGGCGAAGTGCGTGGCGGTGAGTTCGATCATCTCGCCGGCGCCCACGAAGAGCACCTTGGTGCGGCCCAGGTCTTCGAAGAGTTCGGCCGCCAGGCGCACGGCGGCGGCGGCCATGCTGATGGAATGCGCGCCGATCTCGGTGGAGGTGCGCACCTCTTTGGCGACGGCGAAGCTGCGCTGAAAGAGCTGGTGCAGCGTGGTGCCCAGGGTGCCGGCGGTGTCGGCCTCGCGAACCGCCTGCTTCATCTGGCCGAGGATCTGGGGCTCGCCCAACACCATGGAGTCCAGCCCGCTGGCGACGCGAAAGGCGTGGCGCGCGGCCTGGCTGTTTTCGAGCAGGTAGGTGTGGCGCAGCAGCTCGTCGGGGCCGACGCGGCCGATCTGGGCCAGCCAGTCGACCGCGATGTGGCGCAGGGCTTCGGGCGAGGCGCCCACGCCACCGGCGGCGCAATAAAGCTCGGTGCGGTTGCAGGTCGACAGCAGCGCGACTTCAGGCTGGGCGGACTGTGGCGAGCCGGTCAGGCGCTCGTGCAGGTGCTTGAGCGCCGGGGCGAGTTGGTCCACCGCGAAAGCAAAGCGGCCGCGCAGGTCTACGGCGGCCGTGTGGTGGTTCAAGCCCAGGGTCAGGACAGTCATGGGCAAAGATTATAAAATCGACGGTTTGCTTTCGGGCTCGCGCGGGGAAATGATCCTGGGCGAAGGTCGTGGTGGGGTGCAAGTGTTGGTCCAATTTCTCAGCCACGTCGTGAATTTCCTGCTGCCCGCGGTGGCCATGGCCCTGCTGGTGCCTTCGCTGGCGCGTCTCGTCTGGTGGAAATCGCTGGCGTCGGCAGGCTGGTGGCGCCAGGTGAAGCTGGCGGCTGCGGTCAACCTGGTGGTGCTGGTGTTGGGGCTGCTGGTGTTGGGGCGCGATGGCGCCATGTGGACTTACGCTGGCCTGGTGCTGGCTTCGGCCCTCGCCGTGTGGTGGACCGGTCTGCGCTGAGCCTCGCTCGCCCGCCCGTGTGCACCGATCTGCGTTCGATCTCATCTTTTTCATCCCATTCAACCGCGCGCTCCTGCGCAAGAACCCTGGCAGCCACGTCGGCATCTCATGAGCTACAGCGTCAAGGAAATCTTCTACACCCTGCAAGGCGAAGGCAGCCACGCCGGTCGCCCGGCGGTGTTCTGTCGCTTTGCGGGCTGCAACCTGTGGTCGGGCCGCGAGGCGGATCGCGCCACCGCCGTCTGCCGCTTTTGTGACACCGATTTCGTGGGCACCGACGGCCTGGGCGGGGGCAAGTTCGACACGGCGGCATCCTTGGCAGAACGCATCGCCTCGTTCTGGCCCGCGTCGCAAGCCGGTGGCCAGGGGCAGCGTTTCGTCGTGATCACCGGTGGCGAGCCCATGCTGCAGCTGGACGTGGCGCTGATCGACGCGCTGCATGCGCAGGGTTTTGAAATCGCTGTCGAGTCCAACGGCACGATCGCCGCGCCTGCCGGCATCGACTGGGTCTGCATCAGCCCCAAGGCGGGCTCGACCCTGGTGCAGACCACGGGCCACGAGCTCAAGGTGGTGGTGCCGCAGGCCGGTTTCACCGAAGATGACCTGCTCGCGTTCGAGAAGCTGAGCTTTGAGCAGCTGCGTGTGCAGGCCATGGACAGCGCCGATCCGAAGGCCCGGCGCGAGGCCATGCAATGGGCTGTGCAGTGGTGCCTGGACCACCCGCGCTGGAGCCTGAGTGTCCAGACCCACAAGACGCTGGGCATCCGCTGAAACGCGCGATGCACCAGGCGCCCTCCCGCTGAAGGATTCCCGAGATGTTCGAGTTGAGCCAGACCTTTTCTTTTGATGCCGCGCACACGCTCAAGCGCCAGGTCTCGCCCGAAGAGGCCGCAGGCAGCCGCCGCATCCACGGGCACACCTACACGGCCGAGGTCATGGTGCGCGGTGAGCGCCAGCCTGACAGCGGCATGGTGGTGGACCTGGCCGTGCTGCGCGGGGTGATCGCCGGCATCCGCAACCAGCTCGACCACCACTTCCTCGACGAGGTGGCTGGCCTGGGCGCGCCCACACTGGAAAACCTGTGCGTGTTCATCTTTGCGCAGGTGCACCAGCAGATCCCGCAGGTCTCGGCCGTGGCGGTGTCGCGCGCGGCGGGTGACCGCTGCGTCTACCGGCCGCAGGCCTGAGCCATGAGCTGGGCTGAGCGCAGCCGCCAGGCCGTCTGGCACCCGTGCACGCAGATGAAGGTGCACGAGCACCTGCCGCCGCGCCCGATCGTGCAGGCGCAAGGGCCCTGGCTGGTTGACGATCGGGGGCACCGCATCCTGGACGCGGTCAGCTCGTGGTGGGTGAACCTGTTCGGGCACGGTTTCGCGCCGATAGGCGAAGCGATCGCCGATCAGTTCAACCGCGTTGACCACATCATGCTGGCCGGGCTCACGCACGCGCCGGTGGTCGAGCTCTCCGAGCGGCTGGGCCGGCTCACGGGCCTGGGCCACGCCTTCTATGCCAGCGACGGCGCCAGCGCCACCGAGATCGCGCTGAAGATGAGCGCGCACAGCTGGCGCAACCGAGGCCGTGCGGGCAAGCACCGCTTCATTGGCCTCGAAGGCGGCTACCACGGCGAAACCGCCGGCGCCTTGTCCGTCACCGACATCCCGCTGTTCCGCGAGGCCTACGCGCCGTTGCTGCGCCTGAGCGCCACGCTGCCCTCGCCCGACCCGCGCCGAGCCGCGCCTGGCGTGTCGGCTGAGCAGCACCTGCAGCACTGCATCGACGCGCTGGCGGCCTACCTGCAAGCGCACGCGCACGAAACCGCCGCGATCATCCTCGAGCCCCTGGTGCAAGGTGCCGCAGGCATGGCCATGCACGATGCGGCCTACCTGGTGGCCGTGCGCCGCCTGTGCGACCAGCACGAGGTCCACTGGATCGCCGATGAAATCGCCGTGGGCTTTGGCCGCACGGGCACCTTGTTCGCGCATCAGCAGGCCATTGGCGAAGGCGGCCAGGCGGTGCGTCCTGACTTCATCTGCCTGAGCAAGGGCTTGACCGGGGGCGTGATGCCGCTGTCGGCCGTGCTGACCACCGACGCGGTGTATGAAGCGTTCTGGGACGACCGCAGCGCGCACGGCTTTTTGCATTCGCATTCGTACACCGGCAACCCGCTGGCCTGCCGCGCTGCGCTGGCCGTGCTCGATGCCTTCGAGGCGCGCGACGAGCAGGGCCACGACGTGCTGGCCCGCAACCGCGAAGCCGCCGCGCATTTCAACGCCCTGACCGAGCCGCTGCGCCGTCACCCGCGCGTCAAGGCCAGCCGTCACCTGGGCATGATCTGGGCTTGGGACATCGACACCAACGAGCCCACGTTCGCCGCGCGCTACCACCGCGCCGCGCTGAACGCCGGACTGTTGCTGCGCC
>NZ_DCXA01000190.1:1758-6869 GCF_002328915.1 Aquabacterium sp. UBA2148 | reverse complement strand
GCGAGCAACAGCACCGGGGCCTGGGTCGCGAGGGCGCGGGCCAGGTGCACCCGCTGACGCTCGCCGCCCGACAAGCGCCCCAGCCGATGCGAAGCCAGCGCATGAACGTCGGCCTGACCCATGGCCTCGTCGACCACCGACCGATCCGGAGCCATGGCCGCGCCGCCCCACCCCAGCCAGCCCCGGTGCGGCAAGCGGCCCAGCTCGACGACGTCGCGCACCAGCATGTCGGCATCGGCCTCGGGTGACTGTGCCAGCCAGGCCAGTTGGCGCGCCCTCGCGCGGTCGGGCCAGGCAGCCAGGACGCGTTCACCCAACCAGACCTCTCCCGCAGCCGGCATCAGCAAACCCGCCGCCAGCTGCAGCAAGGTGGATTTGCCCGCGCCATTGGGGCCCACCAGGGCCACCCATTCGCCGGCATGGAGGCTCAGTTCGACCCGATCAACCACGGTGCGATGCCCCCTGCTGGCACTGACAGCACGCAAAGACAACAGCCCCTGGCTCATGGTGCGCTCCGCTGCAATCGCCACAGCAGGTAGCCCCCGCCGAGCACGGCCGTGAGCACGCCCACCGGCACGTCCTGTGGGGGCAACAAGCCCCTCGAGAGCAGGTCGGCCGACAGCAACAACGCCCCACCCATCAAGCTGGCCGCCAGCAGGCGCACGCGGTGTCGCCCGCCATCCCAGCCCCGCACCAGGTGCGGTGCCACGAGGCCGATGAAAGCGATCAAACCGGCCTGTGCCGAGGCGGCCGCAGTGCAGGCCGCCAGCACCGCCACAAGCGCCACGCGCGAGGCCCCCAAAGGCACGCCCAGGCTGCGTGCGGTGTCTTCACCCAGGCTCAAGGCATCCAGCACCGGCGCCAGCCCCAACGCCAACAGCACCCCGACCAGCCACACGCCTGCCATCGCCCACACGGCGGGCCAGCCCAGCAAGGCGGTGTTGCCCAGCATGAAGGCCTGCATCGCTCGCCAGGCCTCAGCAGAGCCAAGCATGATCCATTGCGTGAACGCCCCCAGCACCACGCCCACCACCACGCCAGCGAGCAGCAGGCGGTAGGTCTGCGCCGCCCCCCGTGCCAGCGTGAGCGTGAGGAACACCCCGCCGATGGCACCGAAAAAGGCCAGACCTGTCAGGCCCAGCCTAGCCCCCGCCTCGCCCGACACCCAACCCAGCGCGATGGCCGCGGCCATGCACAACCCCGCACCGGCGGCCGAGCCAAGCAGGTGGGGCTCGGCCAGCGGGTTGCGAAACAAGCCCTGTGCGATGGCCCCTGACAAACCCAGCAAAGCGCCCACCACCGCAGCCCCAAGTGAGCGAGGCAAGCGGATGTCCAACGCCAGTTCGAGCAAACCCGGCTCACGCCAAAGCGCCGATGGCCAGCGCCAGCCATCGGCGCCCACCAGCGCACCCAGGCCACACAGCCCCATCAACACCAGCGCCAGCCACCAGACGGGTTTCATGGCTTCACGCTCCACGCCCGGTTCAGGCAATTGGCCAGCACCCGGGCCGCCTCAGGCAGGCGGGGTCCGGGGCGCGACAAGGCATCCATCTCACGCGGCTGCAGGGCGCAGATGCGTTGATCTCGCACGGCTGGGATCGCCGACCAACCAGGGCGACGACTCAACGCCGCCACCTCACCGGCCCCCACGATGACCAGCGCTGGCCTGGCCCGCACCACGAACTCCGGGTTGAGCTTGGGGAATGGCCCCAGCGAAGCCGGCACGATGTTGCGCGCACCCTGCTGACTCAGCATCTGCCCGATGTACGAGGACTCGCCCGCCGCATGCGGGGCGCTGCTGATTTCGACATAAACCGCGTGACCCCGCGCGGACGCAGGCACCGAGCGAGCGGCCTCTTGCAGCTCTCGCTGCATGGCAGCCCACCGCTGGGTCGCCAACTCAGGCTGCCCCAACAGGGCGGCCACCTTTTGAAGCAGCCCCTCCACGCCCGGCAGGTCGCGGGCATCGAGCTCGGCCACCGTCAGACCCAACTGCCGCAAGCGCGGCGCCACGCGCGACGAAGGCGCCAGCAACACCAGGTCTGGCTTGAGCGCGACGATGCGCTCGAGCGGGGCCTCGTCCAGGCTGCCCAGTTGCGGCAGCTTCTTGACCTGATCAGGCCAATTGGACCAACGGTCCACGCCGATCAGGCGATCGCAGCCCCCCAGAACACAGACCGCCTCGGTCAAAGAAGGCAACAGCGAAACGATGCGAGTTGGTGGGGCTGGCAGGCTCACGGCCGAGCCACCATCGTCCACGATGGCCAGGCGATGGCCTGCGGCATGCGCAGCACCCAACAAGGCCCAACCCACCAGGCACGCGATGACCCGCCTCCAGTGGCGCACTCGACCGGCGCAGGGCAGCGCGTTCACGACCAACGCTCCACGTCGCGCGTGAAGGGCTGGCCGGCCACCATCCAGGTCAGGCGAGCGCAGCGCTGTGCAACATCCTGATGCAGGCGTCCCAACTCATCGACCACTCGGCGAACGTCGGCCCCCATCGGCACCACGCCTGCGCCGATCTCGTTGGACACCAGCACCAGCGGTGAGGCCAGGCCGGGCATGGCGGCGAGCAAATCCTCGCGCAAGTGCGACCACTGAGGCAACGCAGCGGACTGCTCGCCACGGCAAGCTGGCATCAGCACCTGGCTGACCCACAAGGTCAAACAATCGACCACGATCAAACGATGAGGAGCCGCCTCACCGCGAACAGCCTGACCGAGGTGAACAGGGCTCTCGACAACCCGAAAGGCCGCATCGCGATCACGCCGATGCCGCTCGATGCGCTCGCGCATCTCGTCATCGCTGGACATGGCCGTGGCCACGACCACCACCTCGTGGCGAGCATCCTGGTCCAGCCATGCACGCGCCAAGCGCTCGGCATGGCGAGATTTGCCGCTGCGCTGGCCGCCCAGGACGAGGTGGTGTTGCGGTGCCGACATGGCTGGTGTCAGCGAGGCTGGTAGCGCAGCGCCACCTGAGCAAACGCACCAGGGACCGCGTAATCGCGCGCCACCTCGTAGCGCTTGTTGAACACGTTGTCCACGCGGGTCAGCAACTGCCAGCCCGGTGCCAGCTGACGCGATGCGAACACGCCCCAGGTCACGTAGCCCCCGTTGTGAACGGTTTGCGAATCGCCATCGATGTCGCTGCGTCCACCCACGAAACGCGAGCGAGCACCAACGGTCCAGCCCATCAAATCGGTGTCAGCCGACAGGTTGCCGTGGTAGCGCGGGCGACGAATCAGGCGTTCACCCGTCTGCTCGTTGCGGGCCTCCTGCAAGTCCCATGACCCCGACCAGTTGGCGCCCGCCCAGCGCGTTTGAGCAGCGAAGGTCAAGCCCTTGAGGCGCGCCTGACCCACGTTGAAGTACTGGAACTGGCTCATCGAGTACTCGATGAGCTGGTTGATGCGCTGGTCGTAGGCGGTCACCGAAGCTCGATCGGCGCCTCGTTGCCAACTGATGGCGGCTTCGCTGCCGTGCGATGTCTCTGCCCTCAAGTCCGGGTTGCCGTCGTATTGGGCAAAGCGCTCGTACAGGGTGGGCGCCCGACAACCCTCCGAATAACTCACACGTGCCATCCAGCCCGGGGCAAAGCGCCAGCCGCCCGCCACGGTGCCCGTGTGGTGCACGCCGAATTCGCTGTCGTCATCCTGGCGAGCTCGCGCTGAAAAAACCCAGCTGTCCTGATCCCAGGCATAACCCAACCCCAGTCCCAACTGATCGCGCCGAGGCTCCGGGCCTTCGAAGGAGGAGGTGCCGTCGTATGCCGCGCTCATGCGATCGACCCGGTTCTCCAGCAGCACCTGCACGCCATGCGGCCCACGCTGCCAATCGTGCTGCGCCAGGGCAGTGTGGGTGCGGGTCTTGGCGCGCAGGTAACCGCTCGACTCCGACAGGACCTCCGTGCTGCTCTCGCCCAATCGGTACTGGGCCTTCAGCCCGGGCACCCAATCGGCCAGCCAGGCCACCTGCGACGTGCGGATCACCGTGGTGGCAACAGAGTCCTGATCTGCGCTGGCGTAGCGGTCATCGAAGTCGGCACGCGTGCGATGCCGCCCGGCCAAAGCTTCCAGCCGATGCCCAGCCAGCAACTGCCATCCCAGGCGAGCCTGAGCCGAAGACTGCCCATACCCGTCGCGATCGACGCGCCAATCCGGGCTGCTGGGGTTGTTGATCACGGAGCGGCCATTGGCCCGCTCTGCCCCAAGGGTCAAGCCATAGTCAAAGCCGGACTGGCGGCCGGAAACCGTGGCATCGGACTTGACGGTGCCGTGCGAGCCCAAGGTCAAACCACCAGCCAAGGACACCACGCCATCAACGGGCTTGCGCGTGAACACCTGGATCACGCCGCCGACGGCGTCAGAGCCATACAGGGCGCTGCCGGCTCCGCGCACCACCTCGATGCGATCGATCTGCGACAACGGGTGCCTTGCCAGACCGCACCGCCCTGCAAGTTCTGAGAGTCCACGCGCAAACCATCGACCAGCAAAGCGGTGAAGCGGGCGTTGGCTCCCCGCACGAACACGTCGGTGTAGGTGCCTGGGCCACCGTTGTTGCTGAATGTCAGCCCCGGTTGACGATCGAGCAAGTCGGCCAGGTCCATGGCCCCCGAGCGATCGATGTCTTCGCGCGTGATGACCGAGACATCGGCCAGGACACGGGCACGGTCAACGGGTGCGCGCGTGGCGGTGACAACGACCTCTGGCACGCTCTCATCCGCCAGGGCGGACGGCGACCAGGCCTGCAGAGCAAGGCAAGACAGGGCGCTCAGGGACAAGCGCGCAACAGGAATGGATTTCACGGGAAAAGGCACAGACAAAGGCCCTGGCCAGCTTCCCCGCAGGCCCTGGGCGACATGGCGCGCGCGAACGCACGCACCCCTTGCTGGCCGGTATCCGGGCTGGGCGATGCAACCTGCGCGGCCTTCCCAAGCCCGAAGGCCCAGTGGCTCAACAGCGCAGGCGGAGCGAGCAACCATGGGTTGCACGAGCTCGATCGCCGACCGTTGCGGGGGCAGCGCAAGTCAGGTGGACGCCGCTGACGGCGCGCGCCCTGCTTGCTTCCCGTTTAACTGCGCCGGGCAAGAACCCCGGCGCGAGCACCAAG
>NZ_DCXA01000190.1:1472-1697 GCF_002328915.1 Aquabacterium sp. UBA2148 | reverse complement strand
GAGCACCAACGGGCAAATTGTAAGGGCGCCTACAATGCCAGCGAGCCCCTCCTTCACCCGCCTCGGCACACCATGTCCCGCATCGACGAACTCACCGATCGCATCGAGCGCCTGCTGTTGCGCCACGAGGAGCTGCGCCGCACCAATGCGCTGCTGGCGCAACAGGTGCACGTCGTCACGCAAGAGCGCGAGTCCCTGAAGGCGCGGCTGGCCGCAGCGCGCTCG
>NZ_DCXA01000190.1:582-1370 GCF_002328915.1 Aquabacterium sp. UBA2148 | reverse complement strand
GCGCATCGATGCGCTGCTCGACAAGCTGCCGCTGCCGGTCGCCGAAACCGAACACCCCGATGGCGATCAAACCGCCACCGACACCCGACCAGAATGAAGCAAATCGAAGTCTCGATCATGGGACAGAGTTACCGCCTGGGCTGCCCGGACGGCGGAGAAGAGCGCCTGCGCGAAGCGGTCTCGCAGGTGGACCGCGAGATGTGCGCCATCCGAGACAGCGGCAAGCTCAAAGCGCGCGAACGCATCGCCGTGCTGGCTGCGCTGAACCTGGCCTACATCCTGGTCGAGCGCCCAGCTGCCCCCGCTCCCATGGTGACAAGCCGAGAGGCCGAGGCCACGAACGAGCCATCGCCACTGGGCCCCCTGCCCTCGCCCGAGTACGTGGATCAGCTCGTCGCACGCATCGACCAGGTGCTCGGTCAGGACGGCCACCTGATCTGATCTGCGCCCCGCTGATCGTGACAACAGCACCGATTCAAGCGTGCAAAACAGCGGCAAGTGCTTGACCTGATCGGTGCGAGTCCACGTAGAATGGGCTCGTCCGTCGGGTTCGTGGTTGTTTTTATTTCCTTGAACCGATGCTCTTGGAGCCAGGGCTTGGAACATTGCGCATGGGTGCGATCATCTCGCGTCAGATGAACCCGAAGTGCTGCTGACCTCGCCCACCTGAATCCCCCTGGGTTCAGGAATGCGGCAACCAGTTCTCGGCGGACCTCGTCTCCATCGGCCAGACACCGCAAGGGTCTGGCCGATTTCTTTGGGCGATCGTTGGAAGGGCAGGCTGCCCG
>NZ_DCXA01000190.1:0-527 GCF_002328915.1 Aquabacterium sp. UBA2148 | reverse complement strand
CGTTGGAAGGGCAGGCTGCCCGGGCGGCCTGCCCCGCCGCGCTCAGTTGGCCGGCGTGAACTGGATGCTGGCCAGCACAATGCGGTTGCCGCCCTTGTCGCGGGCGCTCGCCAAGGCGCGGTCTGCGCTGCGCATGAGCTCATCGACCAGCCCCGCGGTGTGCGGGAAGCTGGCCACGCCCATGCTGACCGTGAACGGGATCTGCTGGCCGTTGTGCGCCACGATGTGCTGAGCGCACTGGCGACGCAGTTGCTCCATGCGCGAGTGCGCGGTCGCCAGGCCCACGCCCGACAAGAGCACGACAAAGCGGTCGCCGCCCAGGCGGCAAGGTGCGTCCATCGCACGGGTGCCCGCACGCAGCAGGCGCCCCAGGGCTTCGATGACGCGCTCGCAGCCATCGAGGCCATGGTTCTGGCGGATCTCGTCGAGGTTGTCGACGGCGATGGCCACCAGGGCGAACTCGCGTTGCTCACGGCTGGAGAGGTCGGCCTCGCGGCAAAGCTGCTCTTCGAAGTGGGCGCGGTGAT
>NZ_DCXA01000286.1:602-3166 GCF_002328915.1 Aquabacterium sp. UBA2148 | reverse complement strand
GCCTTCGTTCGCCTGCGCCACGCCGACCTCATCGTGCTGGTCGTCGAGGCCCGCACCAGCGTCGTGCCCGTGGTGGAGAACGCCCTGGGCATGCTGCGCACCGCCTTCCGCCGTGTCGACGGCGTCATCCTCAACCGCCGTCAGTACGAGGTCCCGGCCTCGGTGATGCGCTTCTGGCAGCGTTGACCATGCGTGGCATCCGAGTCGTCCTTTTGTCGCCCTTGCCGCCTGAGCGCACGGGCATCGCCGATTACGCCGCGAACTGGCGCCGCGCGGCCAATGGCGCCGGCATCGAGGTGCTGACGCCCTTGCAGGGTCAGCGGCCCATCGAGTCCTTGCAGGCAGCGCGCCGCTGGGTGTCCGAGCGCGACTGGTCGCGCGTGGACGTCGTTCACGCCGAGCTGGGTGGTGGGCGCCATGGCGAGTTCTTCGTGCTGGCGGCCTTGTCCGAGTTGCGCGAGAGGCCGGCCCTGTCGGCCACTGCGCATGACCCGGAGCGTCTGGTGTGGCGGCCGGTGGCCCGCTGGTGGCGTGCGCTCGACAGCTCGCGCGTGCTGCCCAGCTGGTTCAGCAAGCTCACCGCCGTGCTGGTCGACCCACACACGCTGGTGTGCGAGCGCCGGCTGGCCAAGCGCCTCGATGGCCTGGTCACGCTCACCCGCACCGGCGCGCAGGCCCTCAGCAAGCGCATGCGCCTGGTGCCCGAGCGCGTCAGCGTCATCCCCCACGGCGTGCTCAGCCTGCCTGTGGCGCCGCTGCCCGACGACACCGTGCTGCGCGTGCTCTACTTCGGCTACATCTACAGCGGCAAGGGCATCGAAGACTTGGTCGACGCGGTGGGCCAGGTGGTCAAGCAGCACCCGGAACATGCCGGCCGCATCCGCCTGACGATCGCCGGGGGCACGGCGCCCGAGATGACCTTCGGCGGCGGTCGCAGCTACCTCGACGAGTTGCGCCAGCGCGTGGCCGACCGCGGCATCACCGGCCATGTGGACTGGGAGCTCGACGTCGAGGAGCCCGACATCCCTGCGCTCATTCAGCGTCACCACCTGGTGGTGTTGCCCTACCGCGAGTCGCGCAAGCTGTCGCTGCTCGGGCAGATGCGTGGCACCAGCGGTGCGCTGGCCTGGGCCATTGGCTGCGGACGCGCGGTCATCACCTCCGACGCCCGCTCCTTTGCCGAAGAGATCTCGCACGGCAATGGCCTGGCCTACAAGCAAGGCCAGGTCGGCCAGCTCGCCCAGGCCCTGCATGGCCTGCTGGTCGACCCCAGCAAGCTGATCGACTGGACGAAGGCCGCTGGCCGCGTCGCAGAGGCCCGTCAGTGGGACCGCACCGGTCACGCCTTTGCCGGGCACTTCCAGCAGGTCGTTCAGCGGCGAGGCAAGGCGCGGGCCCGTGCTGGCCTGCCCGTGGCCAACAGGGGGCAGGCGTGAGCGACGGCGGCGCAGCGCTGGATCGCCGCGCCTTGTTGCAGGCCGGTGGCGCCCTGGCGACCCTGACCGCCTCGGCCGCAGGCTGGGCCGCCTGGCCCTGGCAGAAGCTGCCCGAGCAGGTGCTCAAGCCGGCGCGCACCGTGGTCTGGCAAGACTTCCTGGGCTTGAACGCCCAGCTGCAGTGGTTCCCGCCCGAGGTGGCGGCGCGCCAGGTGCAGCGCATGAAGGAGCTGGGCCTGAACTGGGTGCGCCTGGGCCTGCACTGGATGCTGCTCGAGCCCAAAGAGGGCCAGTTCGACCTCGCCCCCATCGACAGCATGATGAAGCTGGTCGAGGGCAGCGGACTCAAGAGCATCGTCTACATGGTGGGCACGCCGCGTTTTGCCTCGTCGGTCGAAACGGGCAACCAGTACGAGCGCTACTTCGACAAGTTCCCACCGCGCGATCCGCGCCTGTACGCACAGCGCCTGATGCAGGTGGCCAAGCGCTACCCGCAGGTCAACGTCTGGCAGGTCTGGAACGAGCCCAACATCCTGGGCTTCTGGGCGCCCAAGCCCGACCCCGAAGGCTATGGCCGCATGCTGCTGGCGTCGGTGCAAGGTTTGCGCGCCACGGTGCCAGGCAAGCCCATCGCCATGGCCGGCATGGCCTATTTCAGCGAGATGGGCGACGGCAGCGGCCTGATGATCGAAAAGCTCGGCCGCCTGGGCGCCTTCAACCTCGACGTGACCGTGGCGTACCACCCGTACACCACGAAGGCCGAGGGCTCGGACGCCGACGCCCGCGACTTCGTCAAGCGCGTGGTGCCGGCTCACCAGTGGCTGCGCTCGGCGGGCGTCAAGCAGATCTGGGCGACCGAATGGGGTTGGTCCAGCTACAAGGGCCCGGTCGAGGAGCAGCCCATCGTCGGCGAAGACGGCCAGGCCGACTTCACCCTCAAGCGCCTGGCCCTGATGGCCGCGCTCGACTACGACAAGGTCTTTCTGTTCACCCTGTCCGACCTCGACTCGCGCGCGTCCGAGCGCGACCAGCACTACGGCCTGCTGCGCCTGAATGGCGAGCCCAAGCCCGTGTTCCACGCGCTCAAGCGTTTCCTGCAGGTCTGTGGCCCCCGCCTGGAGCCTGACC
>NZ_DCXA01000286.1:0-549 GCF_002328915.1 Aquabacterium sp. UBA2148 | reverse complement strand
CCCCGCCTGGAGCCTGACCCCCCGCCCGCCGTGGAGGCCGTCAAGGGCGATGCCCCAGAAGGCCTGGTCAGCATCGGCTGGCGCCGCCCAGATGGCTCGCGCCTGTGGATGGCCTGGGCCGAGAAAAAGGCCGAGGTGCGCATCGCCGCGCAAGGCAAGGGCGCGGTGCTGCACCACCCCGTCTCGGGCCGGCAAACCCCCATCGAGCCCAACCAGGGCAAGCTGCGCCTGACCCTGGAGCCGGGCTTGCAGATCCTGGTGCAGGCCGCTGCGTCAACCTCGGGGAAGCCGTGAAGTCCCTGCGCATCCTCTGGACGCTGCCCTACCTGCCCTGGCCCGTGACCAGCGGCGGCAAGTCCCGGCAATTCAACCTCATCCGCGAGATGGCGGCGCGCGGCCACCGCCTCACGCTGCTCATCCAGTCCAAGACCCCCGCCGACGAGGCCACGCGCCGCGTGCTGGGCGCCTTGGCCGAAGAGGTCATCGTGCTGCCACGCCGTCCGCTCAAGCACCCTGCCACCTTGTGGCGGGCCGCCACCTCGCGACAGC
>NZ_DCXA01000133.1:2925-9952 GCF_002328915.1 Aquabacterium sp. UBA2148 | reverse complement strand
AGCTGGTCGATCTGGGTCTGGGCGTCGGAGCGGATGAGCGGCTTGTCGCCGTCTGTCTGGGCGTGTTGCAGGTAGGCGGCCACTTCCCACGGGCCCCATTGCGCGCTGTGCAGGGCCCAGGCGCTGCGTGAATCAAAGCTGCCCACGCGCGCGCCGAATTCGGTGCCGGGGATGTCGGCTGTGCCCTTGGTGACCAGGTTGATGACCCCGGCGTAGGCGTCGGCGCCGAACATGGCCGAGCCAGGGCCCCGGATCACCTCGACGCGGGCGATGTTCTCCAGCGGCATGCCGGCCCAGCCGTTGCCTCGGTTGCCGATGAATTGCATGGTCAGCGGCATGCCATCGAGCAGGACCAGCGTTTGCGGGTTGAACTGGCCGTGGATGCCGCGGATCAGGTAGAGCGGGTTGTAGCCTTGAACGTTGCGGCTGACGTGCACACCGGGCACGGTCTCCATCACCTCGTCGAGGTCGGTGGCGCCGATGCGGGAGATGTCTTCGGCGGTGACGACGCTGGCCACGGCCGGCGCCCTGCGCAGCGACTGCGAACGCCCGGTGGCGATGCTGACCTCGGGGCTTTGCATGACGACGCGGTCACCGAACGCTGCAGCCAGCTCCTCTTCGTCACGGCTGACTTGTGCCCCGGCGTGAGCGCTCAGCAGCAGGCAGGTCAGGGGGACGCCGAACCGCGTGACGGCTCGCGCACGGGATGCGAGCGGCCGCAGCTTCAAGGGCTCGAGTGAGCGTTGGGTGCGGTGGTTCATGCCGACCCTTCGGTGGGCGGCCTGGCGCTGGCGTCTGGCGAGGTGTCCGAGTTGACTTCGACCTCGCGCTGCCAGCTCAAGCCCAGCGTCTGACCGATCAGGTCAAGCAGCTCCTGGCGGTCGAAGGGTTTGGCCAGGAAGGCGTTGGCGCCGGATTGCTGGGCATCCTGGCGGTGCTGGTCCGAGGCGTTGGCGGTCAGGGCGATGACGGCGATGTCCTGCGTGCCTTGCGTGGCGCGCAGCATCCGGGTGGCAGACAGGCCGTCCAGCACGGGCATCGCCAGGTCCATGAGGACGAGGTCGGGCGGGCAGCGCTGGGCCAGCTGAACGGCCTCCTGGCCGTCGGCGGCTTCGAGGGTGTCAAAGCCCAGCGGACGCAGCATCTCCAGCAGCAGCTGGCGGTTGGTGGTGACGTCATCGACCACCAGCACCAGCTTGCGCGGGCCGTCGTAGCCGATGATGTGGCGGGCCTGAGCGGCCGTGATCGCTTCGGCGTGGACCACGGGCAAGGCCAGGTCGAACCAGAAGCAGCTGCCCGCGCCTTCGCGGCTGTCGAGGTGGATGTCGCCACCCATCAGGCGCACCAGCTGACGGCTGATGGCCAGGCCCAGGCCGGTGCCCTGTGCGCGGCTGTGCGAGTCACCGGCTTGTTCGAAAGGCTCGAAGATGCGCTCGCGGTCGGCGTCGCGCACGCCCGGGCCGCTGTCGCGAACCGAAAAGCGCAACGTGACCTGTTCGCCAGCCAGGGTTCCCGGCACCGGTTCGATGTCGAGACTGACCTCGCCGGCTTGCGTGAACTTCAGCGCGTTGCCCAGCAGGTTGATGAGGACCTGGCGCAGGCGTTGGTCATCGACCAGCACGCCTTGGGGCACCGCGTCGGCACAGTGCATGCGCAGCGTCAGGCTCTTTTGCTGGGCCTTGATGCCCAACACGTTGTGGAGCTGCTGAGCCAGCTGGCGCGGCTGCACGGGCACCGGGACCAGCGCCGTGTGACCTGACTCGATGCGCGAGAGGTCCAGGATGTCGATGATCAGGCGCAGCAGCAGCCCTCCGCTGTCGTGAACGGTCTGCACGATGTGACGCTGGCGCTCGGTGAGCGTGCGGTCCATCTGCAGGATCTGCGCATAGCCCAGGATGGCGTTGAGCGGCGTGCGCAGCTCGTGGCTCATGCGGGCCAGGAAGTCGGTCTTGGCCTGGCTGGCCACCTCGGCGCGCTCCTTGGCCTCTTGCAGCTCGATGGTCCGCTCGCGCACCAGGGCCGAGAGGTTGAGCTGGTGGCGCTGCAGCTCATCGCCCCGCTCCTGCAGGGCCGAGATCATGCGGTTGAAGGCGGTGGCCATGCGCTGCACGTCCTGCGGGCCCTGCACCACCGTGCGCACCCGTGATTCGCCTTGTTCGGCCCGCGACATGGCCTGCGACAGCGATTGCAGCGGGCGGCTCAGCCGCTGGCTCAACCAGCGCAGCATGCCCAGGAACAGCACCGAGATGACCAGCGAGGTGCCAACGTTGACCAGGAAGATGTTGGCGACCGTGTGCGCCAACGTGGCCTTGCTGAGCACCACGGTGACCTGCCCCAGGCGCTCGGCCACCGGGGGTTCGACGTCGAATGGCGTGCTGTGTGGTTCTGACCAGACCGGGGCGACCACGTACCAGGCGTGCTCGTCTTCTGCCGCGAGCAGGGGGGATCGGTCTGCGTCCAGGGGAGCCGGGGGCACGTCCATGCGCTGAAAGTGGGTGCTGCCCTGCGATGCCAGCAACTGGTGGTCGGCGGTGCGCACCTCGATGCGCAGCACGTCGGGGAAGGCCAGCGTGGCCGTCATGGCTTCGCGCACGTTGTCGGGTGAGCCCGACAGCAAGGCCAGTCGGCTTTGTGCGGCCAGGCTGCTGGCGACCTGCAGGCTCTGGTCAAGCTGCTGGCTGCGGACCTGGCGGCTGGCCTGCCAGGCGCTGGCCAACGAAGAAAGCAGCGTCATGCTGAGCACGCCGACGGCAACCACCGCGGACAGCTGCTGCTGGAAAGTCAGGCGCTCGGCCCATCGGGTGATGGGTCTCATGAGCAAGGGGATGCGAGCAGTCGTCATCTCATTGCTCCGGTAAAACAAGGTGGATGGGTTGGGCCGATTCATCGAGGTCGAGACCCAGGTGGCGAGCGGTGCGCACGTTGACGGCGGAGAGCACCTGTCGCAGGGCCTGCATGCCGCGCGGTGGCGGCGTGCCGCCGGACAGGGCTGCCATCGCGGTGCTGCCCAGGTGTCGGCCGAGTTCGAGGTTGTCGGGGTAGAGCGCGAACAGCGCGCCGCGGCGCACGTGCGCCACGTTGCTGGAGAACACGGGCAGGCCTTCGTCCCAGGCGGTGCGCAGCAGCCAGGGCAGCACCACCGAGTCGTCGACGGCGCTGGTGTCCTGGGGCAGCCACAGCGCGTCTCGGCGCACGTTGAGTTGCCCGATGAGTTCCTGGTAGCGCTTGAGCGAGCTTTTGAGGTCCTCGCTTTCGAAGGCGAGCAGCTCCAGCCCGTTTTGCCTTGCGGCCTCGCGCGCCAGGCGGATCAGCCAGTCGTTCTGACGCGGGTTGTGGACGACGATGACGCGACGCGCTTGTGGCACGAAGGCCTTGAGGCGGGTGAACAGCAGGTGGGGGTCGGGCGCCAGGCTGACCACGGTGCCCGACTGGCCATCGGCCTCTGGCACGGACAACACGCCTGCGGCGATGAGGGGCAGCTTGAGGTCGAGCGTGGTGGCGGCTTTGAGGCCACTGCGCCCCAGCGCGATCAGGGCGCGCACATGGCGGCTGCGCAGCTCTTGCGCGAGCGACTCCGGCGCGGACTCACCCGCCAGGGGCAGGCGCAGGATGCGCCCCGCTGTGCGCTCGTCGATGCCGCGCACGATGGCGGCAAAAGCGCTGCGAAAAGGCTCGCCGATCTGAGGGTAGACGACCGCGATGGTGCTGCGGCTGTCGTCGTCAGCAGCCCAGCTCGACAAGGGGGCGGCTGCCACCCCCAGCACGCCGCTGCGCACCAGCTGGATCAGCTCCCGACGTGTCAGCCTGGAGCGAATCGGACATGTACCAGACAAGTCTCACCCCCATGTGGCGGGCCCAGGGTTGCCCGTTCAGCTCCCATGCACACCCGGGGACTCGCGGGGATGTTAACGGATGCTGTTCAGGTCCGGGTCAAGGGTGTGTCTGGATGGCACCCGGTGTGTCGTGATGACGCCTCACCTGGCGCCCACACAGCCAGGCGTCCACCGAGAAGCGACCCGCACCCTGCGTGAGGATGGCCAGGCACATCAGCCCCAGCATCAAGGGCACTTTGAAGCCCAGCCCGCCTTCGGTCTCGATCTGGTTCCAGCCCGCCCAGCCCAGGTCGAAGTGCACCGTGTACACGGCCACCCAGGTGATGAACATCAGGCCCAGCGCGGCCAGGCGGCTCAACAGGCCCAGACCGATGGCAGCACCCAGGACGACTTCGCCCAGGCCGGCGGCGACCCAGTTCAGGTCAGGGCCCAGCCAGGCCAGCATGGGCGGGAAGTCGAGGCCGGCGAACCACTCGGGCGCGGTCAAGCCGGCCGAGACCTTCATGAGTCCGGCCTGGAAAAACTCCTGGGCGACGAACAGCCGCAGCGCGAGCAGGCCCAGCCCGTCGGCGCGTTCACGTGCGCTGGACGCGATCGAGGTAAGTGAGGAATTCATCGTGGAGGTCTCCGTAGAAATGTGAGGTCCAGGCAGACTGGCGCACGAAGTCGGCGATCAGGGCCTGCCAGGCTTCGTCGCCCAGGGCCGTGCGCAATTCGGGGTGGTGGGCCTCGATCATCTGGCTGGCACCGAGTTGAACGAGGTGGCGGTAGACGCGCATGCCGGCCTCGGTGTGGCCCTCGGGCACCACCTCGCTGCGGCCCCTCACGTAGTCGTAGAAGTCGGCTTCAGGCATCGCAGTTCCTGGTTGATGCGGTCGGGGCCGGGCACGTCGTTGTCCCATTCGAGCAGGATGGCCAGGCCGTGCGAGGCTTGCAGTTGGCGGGCCATGGCGGCGGTGTCGGGCTCGACCGGTTCGCTGTGGGTGTCGATGTGCAGGCCGAAGCGGGCGTCGAACTCGTGGCCGGCGACGTGCAGGTAGCTCACGCGCCGGGTGTCCACCCGCGAGACGAAGGCGGCCAGGTCCAGGCCGCCATGGTTCTTGTGGTTGACGGTGATGTTGTTGAGGTCGAGCAGGATCTGGCAGTCGGCCCGCTCGGCGACGGCGGCCAGGAAGTCGGCCTCGGGCATGTCGCAGCGGTTGGTGTACCAGGTGCTGTTTTCGATGGCGATGCGCCGCCCGAGCACGTCCTGCACGTGGCGGATGCGGTCGGACACGCGGGCCACTTCGGCCACCGTGAACGGGATGGGAAAGAGGTCGTAGAGCTGGTGGGCGTCGCCGCTGGTGGCGAGGTGATCGGACACGTGCAGGGCGCCGATGTCCTCGGCCAGTTCACGCAGGCTCAGCAGGAAGTCGCGGTCGATGTGCGCGGGGCCGCCCAGGTTCATGGACACGCCGTGCAGGTGCACCGGGCGGCCCGACGCGATGAGCGCCTTCAGCGGCGCGCGCTCGCGCCGGATCCAGTTCTCGGAGACGACCTCGAAGAAGTCGGCCTCGATGGCCGACATGTCCCAGTCGGCCATCTCGCGTCGGTAACCCAGTCCCACCATGGTGGCGTGTCCTTTCAGTGCTCAGTGACGGGCCGCATTCACTTCTTGGAGCAGGATGCGTCCTTCTTGGCGCAGCCGCCGTCTTTCTTGGAGCAGGAGGCTTCCTTCTTGCCAGCTTCGTCCTTCTTGCCGCAGCTGTGTTCCTTGCCGCTGGTTTCCTTTTTGCCGCAGGAGCCGGCGCCGCACTTGGCGTCCTTCTTGCCGCAGCTGTGTTCCTTGCCGCTGGTTTCCTTTTTGCCGCAGGAGCCGGCGCCGCACTTGGCGTCCTTCTCACCGGCCCAGGCGGTGGTGGCGATGACGGAAGCGGCGATGGCGGCGATGGTCTTGATGTTCATGGTCAGGTCCTTGGTTGATTGACGTGGAGGTGTGGCACGGGTGTGCACGATGCATGTGTCGCACCGAAATGGCAAACCTGACACAAGAATGTGTAACAACACGAACTTGCTTGGGCAGCGGGGATGCTGCAAGGTGAATTGACACCATTGATCGGCGTTGATGCGGCTTTCGCTCGCTTGCTGCCAGGTCCAGGGAAAGCGGACAATGAAATCCCACCTCTGAAACCCTCCGCGCATGAGCACCATCCCAGCTGAGCAGGACGGCATCACCGCCGAGGCCGACGTCACCCTGGCCTACCTCCTGCGCCGCATGCGCAGCAAGAGCGACTTTCCGGCCCTGTCCGCGTCCGTGGCTCGCGTGCAGGCGCTGTCCGAATCGGAAACCGACAGCCTGCAGTCCCTGTGCGACGAGGTCCTCAAGGACGTGGCCCTGACGCAAAAGCTGCTGCGCGTGGTCAACACGGCCCACTACCGCCGTGCGGGCAGCGACCCCATCAGCACCATCTCGCGCGCGGTCAGCCTCATTGGCGTGGGTGGTGTGCGCAACCTGGCGCTGTCGCTGATGCTGCTCGACCACATGCAGGACCAGGGGCACGCCCACCAACTCAAACAAGACTTCCTGCACACGGTGATGGCGGGTACCTTGGCCAGCGAACTCGCCGTCAACCCGCGCGAGGCCGAAGAGGTGTTCGTCGGGGCGCTGTTCAGGCGACTGGGATGGTTGCTGGTGGCCTTCTACCTGCCCGACGATGCCGAGCAGATCCGCCAGCGAGGTGGCGAGCCTGGTTTGGCCTCGACCACCGAAAGCGCCCGCATCGTCCAGCAGGTGCTGGGCGTGGGCCTGGAGGCACTGGCCGATCACGTGGGGCGCGAATGGGGCCTGCCCGCCGACCTGCTGGCCAGCATGCGTTCCCCAGGTGAGGCGGTGCCCACGCATTCGCTCGCAGGTCACCCCAGCCGCGTGCACTGGCTGGCCAGCCTGGCGCAGTCGGCTTCGGACGCCATGTTGCACACGGAGCCGGCTCAGCTGGGCGATGTGCTGCGCAAGCTGCAGCGCCGCTACCAGGTGCCCCTCGGGCTGGATGGAGACGTGCTGCAGGAAGCCGCCGGGCGCTCGCGCCAACGCCTGACCGACCTCACCCGCGCGCTGAACCTGTCGGTGCCAGCGTCCTCACCCGCCGAGCGCCTGCTTGACCTGTATTACGTCGACGCGCCCAACGAGGGGCAGGGAGCGGACGCCACCCCTGGTG
>NZ_DCXA01000133.1:0-2862 GCF_002328915.1 Aquabacterium sp. UBA2148 | reverse complement strand
AGCGGACGCCACCCCTGGTGAGCTGGCCGACGAGGTGGAGCTCAGCGCCCTGAGCCAGGAGCCCGTTGACCAGGTCCCGGACCGCGAGGCCATCCTCACCCACGGCATCCAGGACATCACCAACACCCTGGTCGAGTCCTTCAAGCTGCAAACGGTGCTGCACATGGTGCTCGAGACCATCTGGCGCGGCCTGGGTGCCCGCCGCGTCGTCTTCTGCCTGCGCGACGCCAAGACCAACACCCTGGTGGGCCGCCTGGGCCTGGGTGAGGGCGCCGACGTGCTCAAGGCGGCATTTCAGATCGGCCTGAACGTGCAGCCCGGCCAGCAGCCCGACCTGTTCGCCGCCGTGTGCCACCGCAACGTCGACACCCTGATTGCCGATGCCAGCGTGGCCGCCGTGGTGCGCCTGCTGCCAGGCTGGTTCCAGGCCCATGTGCAAGCGCCGACCTTTCTGGTGCTTCCGCTGTGGATGAAGCGGCCCAACCAGCCTGATGTGGTGCTGGGCATGATCTACGTCGACCAGGCCGAGGCCGGTGGCCTGGTGCTGGACGAGCGCACCTTGTCGTTGCTGCGCACGCTGCGCAACCAGGTCATCATGGCCTTCAAGCAGACCGCAGGCTGAGGGCTATCATCGCGCCCCATGTTCCGCATCGTCCTGGTCCACCCCGAGATCCCGCCCAACACCGGCAACGTCATCCGGCTGGCGGCCAACACCGGCTGCGAGCTGCACCTGATCGAACCGCTGGGCTTTTCGATGGACGACAAGCTGCTGCGACGCGCGGGGCTCGATTACCACGAGCACGCGCCGGTCAGGCGCCACGCCAGCTGGCAAGCCTTCCTGGATGCGATGCAGCCTGACGTCTCGAGGATGTTTGCGTTCACCACGCGCGGCAGCCGACCCTTCGGCGAGGTGAGCTGGCAGAGCGGTGACTGGCTGGTGTTCGGGTGCGAAACGGCTGGCCTGCCGCCTGATTTGCGCGAGACCTTCCCGCTGCCCCAGCGCGTGCGCCTGCCCATGCGGGCCGACCAGCGCAGCCTCAACCTCAGCAACGCGGTGGCGGTGGCGGTGTTCGAGGCCTGGCGCCAGAACGGCTACGCGGGCGGGGGCTGATCGGCCCGACCACGCGCCCTGGCGTGGTGTCGGGCGCCCATGGGCCCGGCTTCAGCCCTCTGCCTTGGCCTCGCGGCGCATCAGCGCGCCAACGGCCTCGGCAGGGCCCATGCGGCCCTCCAGCACGGCCACCACGGCTTCGGTGATGGGCATGCTCACGCCCAGCGCCTGCGCGCGCTGCCACACGGTGGGTGCGGTGTAGACGCCTTCGGCCACGTGACCCAGCTCGTGCAGGATCTGCGGCAACGGCTTGCCCGTGGCCAGTTGCAGTCCCACGTTGCGGTTGCGCGAGAGGCTGCCCGTGGCGGTCAGCACCAGGTCACCCAGCCCGGACAGGCCCATGAAGGTGTCGGGGCGTGCGCCCAGGGCCACGCCCAGGCGGGTCATTTCGGCCAGGCCGCGCGTGATGAGCGCAGCGCGGGCGTTCAGGCCCAGCTCCAGCCCGTCGGCGATGCCGGTGGCGATGGCCAGCACGTTTTTGACCGCGCCGCCGACCTCGACACCAACCGGGTCGGGCGAGGTGTAGACGCGCAGCGAATCGGAGTGGAAGGTGCGCACGGCCAGCTCGCCCAGCGAGGCGTCTGGGCTGGCGGCGACCAGCGCGGTCGGGCGGCCGATGGCCACCTCGTGCGCGAAGCTCGGACCGGAGAGCACCCCGGTGCGCGCCTGCGGGCTCACGGCCCGCGCGATTTCATGCCCCAGCCGACCGGTGCCTTTTTCAAAGCCCTTGCACAGCCACAGCGCGGCCGCGTCCACAGGCAGGCGTTGCAGCACCTCGGCCAGCGCCGCCATGGGCGTGCCGATGATGATCAGGCCTTGTTGTGCATGCGCATGCGCGTGCGCCACGGCCTGGTCAAAGTCTGCCGAGACCTGCAAGGCTTCAGGGAAGGGGGCGTCGGGCAGGTAGCGCGCGTTGCGGCGCGCTGTTTGCATCTCGGCCGCCTGGGCGGGGTCGCGCGCCCACAGGTGCACCGGCACGCCTTGACGCGCCGCGCTGATGGCCAGCGCGGTGCCCCAGGCGCCGGCCCCCAGGACCGTGATCGGTGGGGTCATCCGCTCAGGCGTTGGCCTGCTGGGCAGCGGCTTGCTGCAGCTGCGACTCGTACATGGCCTGGAAGTTGACTTCGGTCAGGTGCACGGCGGGGAAGCCGGTGCGGTTGAGCGTGTCGGCCACGGTGGCGCGCAGGTAGGGGTAGACGATCTGCGGGCAGGCGATGGCGATGATCGGCTGCAGCTGCTCTTGCGGGATGTTGCGGATCTCGAACAGGCCGGCTTGCTTGGCTTCGATCAGGAACAGCACCTTGTCGTTGACCTTGGCGGTCACGGTGGCGGTCACGGCCACTTCATAGATGCCTTCGACCACGGGTTCGGCGTGCAGGTTCAGTTGCACGTCGATCTGGGGCTGGCCCTGCTCCAGCAGGATCTGCGGGGCGTTGGGCAGCTCCAGGGACAGGTCCTTGAGGTAGATGCGCTGGATGGCAAAGCTGGGCTGGGCTTGTTCGCTCATGACGATTCCTTGGTTTGTTCGGCGGGCCCGGGCGTCGCAGGTTGCGCGCTCTGACGGGTCTGTCTCCGGTGCGGGGGATTATGGCGCAGCCGTGTGACGAGCCTGTCACGGGGCTGAGGGGGGTGACGCCTGGAGTCCCCTGAGGTGGCCCGCGCTCAGAGCAGAGTCAACGCCAGTGCGACGGCCGCTGGCAGGGCCTGGATCGGCAGGATGCGCCAGCTCGCCGTGGCGCCGCCGAACACCC
>NZ_DCXA01000165.1:9185-10921 GCF_002328915.1 Aquabacterium sp. UBA2148 | reverse complement strand
CTCGATCTTCGTCTACCCGGAAATCGACGACTCCATCGAGATCGACATCAACCCGTCCGACGTGCGAACCGACACCTTCCGCGCCTCGGGTGCGGGCGGTCAGCACATCAACAAGACCGACTCGGCCGTGCGCCTGACGCACATCCCGACTGGCATCGTGGTGCAGTGCCAGGACGGCCGCTCGCAGCACAGCAACCGCGATGTGGCCTGGAAGCGCCTGCGCTCGCGCCTGTACGACTTCGAGATGCGCAAGCGCCAGGAGGCGCAGCAAAAGCTGGAAGACACCAAGACCGACGTGGGCTGGGGCCACCAGATCCGCTCGTACGTGCTGGACAACAGCCGCATCAAGGACCTGCGCACCAACGTCGAAATCTCCGCCACCCAGAAGGTGCTGGACGGCGACCTCGATGCTTTCATCGAAGCCAGCCTCAAGCAAGGCATCTGACCTGAACCTGAACCGACTCCCACACGAGAGGCCCACCCCATGCGTGAAGGCAGCGCTCAGCTGATCCGCCGCGAAGACTACGCGGCACCGGCTTTCTGGATCAAGACGGTCGACCTGACCTTTGACCTGGACCCGGCCAAGACCCTGGTCATCAACAAGATGACCGTCGAGCCCAACCCGATGCAGCCGGGTGCGCCCCTGCGCCTGGACGGCGAGGACATCAACCTCACCCGCGTGCTGGTGGACGGCGAGCCCGTCTCCTTCCGCACCGAGGGCGGCCAGCTGGTGCTGGAGAACCTGCCCCAGCAGCCGTTCCACCTCGAAATCCGCACCACCTGCGCGCCCGAGAAGAACACGCAGCTCTCAGGCCTCTACACCAGCAGCGGCGGCTTCTTCACGCAGTGCGAGGCCCTGGGCTTTCGCCGCATCACCTACTTCCTCGATCGCCCCGATGTGATGGCCACCTTCAAGGTGACCCTCAAGGCCGACAAGCTCAAGTACCCGGTGCTGCTGTCCAACGGCAACCTGATCGACGAAGGTGTGCTCGACGGTGGCAAGCACTTCGCGGTGTGGGTCGACCCGCACCCCAAGCCTTGCTACCTGTTCGCCCTGGTGGCCGCCGACCTGGTGCGCCGCGAGCAGCGCATCCGCACCCGCGCCGGCCGCGATCACCTGCTGCAGATCTTCGTGCGCGCCGGTGACCTCGACAAGACCGAACACGCGATGAACTCGCTGATCGCGTCCATCGCCTGGGACGAGGCCCGCTTCGGCCTGAGCCTGGACCTCGAGCGCTTCATGATCGTGGCGGTCAGCGACTTCAACATGGGCGCCATGGAGAACAAGGGGTTGAACATCTTCAACACCAAGTTCGTGCTGGCCAACCCGGCCACCGCCACCGACGTCGACTTCGGCAACGTCGAAAGCGTCGTCGCCCACGAGTACTTCCACAACTGGACCGGCAACCGCGTGACCTGCCGCGACTGGTTCCAGCTCTCGCTCAAAGAAGGCCTGACCGTCTTCCGCGACCAGCAGTTCAGCCAGGACATGGCCGGCAGCCCCAGCGCCCGGGCCGTCAAGCGCATCGAAGACGTGCGCACCCTGCGCCAGCTGCAGTTCCCCGAAGACGCGGGCCCCATGGCCCACCCCGTGCGCCCCGACAGCTACCTGGCCATCGACAACTTCTACACGGCCACCGTGTACGAAAAGGGCTCCGAGGTCGTGCGCATGATGCACACCCTGGTCGGCCAGCAGGGCTTTGCCAAAGGCATGGCGCTCTACTTCGAGCGCCACG
>NZ_DCXA01000165.1:6572-9129 GCF_002328915.1 Aquabacterium sp. UBA2148 | reverse complement strand
TATCTACTTCGAGCGCCACGACGGCCAGGCCGTGACCTGCGATGACTTCGCCCAGTCCATTGCCGATGCCAACCCGGGCAGCGAGCTGGCCACGCGCCTGGACCAGTTCAAGCGCTGGTATGCCCAAGCCGGCACCCCCCGCGTGCAGGCCCACGGTGTGTACGACGCCGAGAACCGCATCTACACGCTCACCTTGAGCCAGAGCTGCGCGGCCACCATCGGGCAGCCCGAAAAACTGCCGTACGTCATCCCCGTGGCCATGGGCCTGACGGGCGTGGACGGCCGCCACATCAACCTGCACCTCGAAGGCCACCTCGACCCCATCGGCCACGACACGGTGCTGGTGCTGTCCGAGCCCTCGCAGACTTTCACCTTCGTGCACGTGCCCGTCGAGCCGGTGCCATCGCTGCTGCGCGGTTTCTCGGCGCCTGTGGTGCTGGAGACCGAGCTGGGCGACGACGCGCTCTTCACCCTGCTCAGCCACGACCTCGACCCCTTCAATCGCTGGGAAGCCGCTCAGAAGCTCGCGCTGCGCCGCATCCTGCACGCGGTCAAGGGCTCGGGCCACGTCGAGCTGGACGCGCGTTTCGTCGAGGCCATGCGCGGTGTGTTGCGCCACACCGAGCTGGACGCCGCATTCAAGGAGCTGGTGCTGACCCTGCCAAGCGAGGCCTACGTGGCCGAGCAGCTCGTGGTGGTCGACCCGCAGCGCATCCACACCGTGCGCGAGAGCATGAAGGTGCAGCTTGCCCACGCCCTGCACGAGGACTGGGTGGCGGCCTACGAGGCCAACGCCGAGCTGGGCGGTTACTCGCCCGACGCCGTGAGCGCTGGGCGCCGCGCGCTGGCCAACCTGGCCCTGGCCATGCTGACGCTCGACGGCGTGTCTCGCCACAACCCGATCTGGGTGGGCAAGGCATTCCAGCGCTTCAAGGACGCCAACAACATGACCGACCGCCTCGGTGCGCTCTCGGCCCTGGTGGCGGCCCACGCCGAGCTGGCCGAAGACGCGCTCAAGCGCTTCCACGCCCTGTTCCGTGACGAGGCCCTGGTCATCGACAAGTGGTTCACGCTGCAGGCCATGGCCCCCGAGAAAGACGGCCAGGTCTTTGCGCGCGTCAAGCAGCTCATGCTGCACCCCGACTTCACGCTGCGCACGCCCAACCGCGCCCGCAGCCTGCTGATGGCGCTGTGCCAGAACAACCCTGCGGCCTTCCACCGCACGGATGCGGCCGGCTACGTGTTCTGGGCCGACCGCGTCATCGAGATCGACGCCATCAACCCGCAACTGGCCGCCCGCCTGGCCCGCGCGCTCGACCACTGGCGCCGCCTGGCCGGACCTTACCGCACGGCCGCCGAAGAAGCGCTCAAGCGCGTGGCCGCCCGCGGCGAGTTGTCCGACGACGTGCGCGAGATCATCACGCGCGCGCTGCAGGACTGAGCCAAGACCGCAACCCTTTTCATTTCATCCGAGACACCACCATGTCCACCAAACGCATCAGCCTCACGCAGTACCTGATCGAGCAGCAGCGCGGCGAAGCCCAGATCCCGGCGCAACTGCGCCTGCTCATCGAAGTCGTCGCTCGCGCCTGCAAGCGCATCGCCATCAACGTCAACAAGGGCGCCTTGGGTGACGTGCTGGGCACCGCCGGCAGCGAGAACGTGCAGGGCGAAGTCCAGAAGAAGCTCGACGTGATCGCCAACGAGGTGCTCATCGAAGCCAACGAATGGGGCGGTCACCTCGCCGGCATGGCCTCCGAAGAAATGGACGACATGCTGGGCGTGCCCAACCGCTACCCGCAAGGCGAGTACCTGCTGCTGTTCGACCCCCTCGATGGCTCCAGCAACATCGACATCAACGTCAGCATCGGCACCATCTTCTCGGTGCTCAAGCACCAGGGCGGCGAGGTCACCAACGAGAGCTTCCTGCAGCCCGGCACCGCTCAGGTGTGCGCAGGCTACTGCGTCTACGGCCCGCAAACCACGCTGGTGCTGACCGTCGGCAAGGGCGTCGTGCTGTTCACGCTCGACCGTGAGCAGGGCGCATGGGTGATGACGGAAGACAACCTGCGCATCCCCGAGGACACCAAGGAATTCGCCATCAACATGTCGAACATGCGCCACTGGGCTGCCCCGGTCAAGCGCTACATCGACGAGTGCCTGGCTGGCAAGGAAGGCCCGCGCGGCAAGGACTTCAACATGCGCTGGGTGGCCGCGATGGTGGCCGACGTGCACCGCATCATGACCCGCGGCGGCATCTTCATGTACCCCTGGGACAAGCGCGAGCCGAACAAGCCCGGCAAGCTGCGCCTGATGTACGAAGCCAACCCCATGAGCTTCCTGGTCGAGCAGGCCGGTGGCGTGGCCACCAACGGCACGCAGCGCATCATGGAGATCCAGCCCAAGCAGCTGCACGAGCGCGTGAGCGTGATGCTGGGCTCGAAGAACGAGGTCGACATCGTGACCTCGTACCACCGCGAAGCGCAGTGAGCCTGCCGGCGCCAGCGACCTGGTCGCAGCGCCGCGCCAAGAACGACGAAGCCCGCCAATCGGCGGG
>NZ_DCXA01000165.1:4476-6498 GCF_002328915.1 Aquabacterium sp. UBA2148 | reverse complement strand
CCCGCCAATCGGCGGGCTTTTTCATGGCGCCTTGCCTCAGACGTGGTTCAGGGCTTTGCGGGCAGGTAGAACTCGCTGGTCACGAGCTTGTTGGCGTAGACGGTGGCGCCCGTGGGGCTGAAGCCGGGGAAGCGCACCACGGCACCGGCCGCGAGGATGGGGCCATTCTCCAGCGCTTGCCAGGCAGCCTGCACGGCCGTGTCGGGGGCGCGGGCCGTGCTGAAGTCGACGGTGTCGATGCTGCGCTCGGTGCTGGTGCGGTTCAGGGTTTGCAGGCCGAACGCAGGGCAGGGGGCCTGGATGCACACGATGCCGTTGTTCTTCAGGCTGAAGAAGGTGCCCAGCGGACGCTTGTTGCTGCCCTGGGCCTGCCAGGCCTCGCTCACGCGCAGCACCTCGCCGGTGAACAGGCCGCGCGGTTGAGGTTCGATGGCGCCTTTGACCAGCGCCTTGCCCTGGCCAAAGGAGGCCTCGAAGGTGGCGCGTTGCTCGTCGCTCCAGCCCAGGGCGCGGGTGTCGAGTTCGACCGCGTGGCATTCCTTGGCCAGTTTGCCGTCGGCACAGCGCGTGACGGGGCTGTTGGCCGCCTTGACGAAGTAACCACCGCAGACGGGGTAGGCGCACTTGCGGGCGTCGACGCGGGTGACGATGAGGTAGGGCTCGGCCTTGGCGTCGATGGCGGTGGATGGGGTGCCCGGGTCGGTGCCTGGGATGGGGGTGCTTTGGGCGTGCGACAGGGCGCTCAGGGCCATGGCGACGGTGGCCACCAAGGTGCGGATGTGGTTCATGGGTTCTCCTCCAGCGTGGGTTGTTGGCGTCCGGAGGTTATGCCGGGATGCGCCGGTTTGGTGCGGCCAAGGCGTCTCAGGCGGGTGAGAGGCGTCTCAGGGTGTAATCGGCCGGAAGCACGCTCGAGCCGTGTCAGGGCGCCACGATCGCGCGGGTGCTGTTTGAACGAGGCCGAAACCGGGTATGATTGCGGGCTGTGCAGCAAGCCGTGAGGCTTGTGTCACGTGTGCCGGTGTAGCTCAGTCGGTAGAGCAGCTCATTCGTAATGAGAAGGTCGAGGGTTCGATTCCTTTCTCCGGCACCAACTGAACATTTCACGCCATCTCAAGGCGTCTCAGAACCAGCCTCCCTCTCAGGGGTGGCTGGTTTTTTGTTGCCTCACGCCGTCTCACGACATGGCATCCTTCAACCCATGAGCGTCAGCAGCAGCTTGAGGGCTTGGGCCAAGCGAATCAAACGTGATGGGGTCACGCTCTGGTTTGCAGGCAAGAACCCCCGTACCCCTTGGCACGCCAAGGTCCTTGGGGTGTTCGTGGTGGCTTACGCGCTCAGCCCGATCGACCTGATCCCGGACTTCATTCCAGTGCTGGGCTATGTTGACGATGCATTGCTCTTGCCGGGCTTGATCTGGTTGACCATCCAACTGCTGCCAGCAGACGTTCTCGCCGAGTGCCGTGGCCAAGCTGATGACTGGATGGCCGCCAAGGGCGCCAAGCCCGTCAGCAAGGTTGGCGGCACCCTCGTGGTGGTGCTCTGGATGCTGGCGTGCTGGGCTGCCTGGTGTTGGTGGCCCACATGGCGCAACGGCTGACTGAGCGCTCACGCTTGATGCCCTGGGTGCCAACCGCTTAACCGCCTTGCATGCGCCAGTCTTCAATGTCCATCTCAGTTGAAACGAGATGAGGCCCATGCCTGGCAGGGCCTAGGCGATGTTTGCGCCCTCGTCAGCAGCCTCATACGGGGGAGGCAGTCACGCCAGCAAACGATTGCGGCCAGACTTGGCGCCCGTTGCGAGACGGTCAGGGCGTCTTTTTCATCGAGAAGCCTCGGCCTCACCGAGGCTTCGTCGCTTGTGGATGGCATCAACGGTTGCCGCGTCCCTCCGGGTCCAGTTGCACGATCTCCACATCTCCCCTGAACATCGGCGCACACAAGATCTTGTAGCCGTCGGCATCGAACCCCGCCGCCACCTGCTGCAGGCTTTGAGCCTCCTGCAGGCTGTCGGCCCGCCCC
>NZ_DCXA01000165.1:3323-4375 GCF_002328915.1 Aquabacterium sp. UBA2148 | reverse complement strand
GCCCCAGGAAGCACCAGTTCTTGACCACCAGGTGGTCGCAGGCACCAGGCCGCCTCTCGACCAGGGCCACGGCGCCAGGGTAGGGCCAGCAGCGCAGTTGCCACCGGCCCAGGGCGGCGCCCAGGCGCGCGTCGTGTTCTGCCTGGGTTTCGTGCCCTCGGCACAGCCCGGCGCATTTGCCGATCGCCGAGCGAAAGCACGGGCGGCCTTTGACGGTGTGCTCCAGCCCGAGCGAGGCCAGGCAGAGCCGGTGCTCGTCGGCCAATTCGAGCAACAGGGCATCGGCGCCGTGCTTGCTGGCGAAGGGGCCGTGCAGGGCTGCGGTGGTGGCGAAGTCCACGTCGCGGGCATGCACCACCTCGGGCTTGCCCCCCGTCCAGCGCAAGGCGCAAAGCTGCCGGTTGCGTCGCAGCCGCTGGTTCATCAGGGGCTGCCGGGACTTGATCAGCTGGGCTTCGAGCAGCAAGGCGCCCACTTCGCCGGCGGTGGTGATGTGCTCGATGCGGTGGCTGTGCTGAACCCAGCGTGACTCCTGCGGGTTGCGCAGGTGCTGCTGCACCCGCGAGCGGATGTTGACGCTCTTGCCGATGTACAGCGGCAGGGGGCCGTCGCCCATGAAGAGGTAGACCCCAGGCACGGTCGGCAACGTCGACGCGATGTCGAGCAGGGCCTGGGGGGCGGTGCCGTGTCCGCTCATGCCGTGCTCAGGTCACCAGACCGCCCGCCAGGCGCCGCTCCCCTTGCACCCAGGCGGCGTAGACGCGCACATGGGCGTGCACGCCTTCGTCGAGCGCGGCCTGCGTCAGGGGCATCCACTGCCAGGCTGTGTGCTGCTCGAGGTCGCCCTGGGGCAAGCTGAGCGAGGCCACCTCATCGGGGGTGAGGGGCAGCCACAAGGCCAGGTTGACGTAGTGCGTGGACACATCGGGGTTGAGCGCACTGTCGGGGTAGAAGTGGTCCCAGGCGCCCATCAGCGTGGCGCGGTGCACCGTGGTTTCGGGCAGGCCCAGCTCTTCGGCGGCGATGCGGCGGCGGGCCGCTGCCAGTGGCTC
>NZ_DCXA01000165.1:2365-3277 GCF_002328915.1 Aquabacterium sp. UBA2148 | reverse complement strand
ACGCCGCTGCCAGTGGCTCGTTCTTGCGGATGCGACCGCCTGGGGTGAACCACCAGCCGCGCGCTGGGGCATTGCGGCGCAGGCCCAGCAGCAAACGGTTGCTTTCGTCGGTCAGCACCAGGTCGATGGACACCAGGGGCAGGGCCTCACAGGCCTGGGCGAACTGGGCGGCCGGCAGGAGGGCCGGGGTTGGGGCGGTTTGCATGGAACTGCTGGGTCGGTTGTGGGCGCAGAGACGGGGGCAGGGGGCTTGTCACCAAGTCTGCCAGCCTGTGTCGTCGCTGGCGTGGCGATCGGCCAGCCGTGCACTCAAATGGTCCACGAAGGCGATGACCTTGGCCGACAGGTTGCGGCGCGCAGGGTACACGGCGTGGACGTCGGCGCTGGGCAACTCCCAATCGCCGAGCACCTGCACCAGGCGCCCGGAGCGCAAGTAAGGCGCCACGTGCCAGGCCGAACGCTGCAGGATGCCCAGGCCCTGCAAGGCCCAGTCCAGCGCGGTTTCGCCGTCGTTGGTGGAGACGGGGCCTTGCACCTTCACGGTCTGCTTGATGGCGCCGCTGCGCAGTTGCCATTGACCATAGGTTTCGTCGCGCTCGCGGATGACGATGCAGCGGTGGCGTTTGAGCTCGATGGGCGCTTGGGGGGTGCCGTGTTGGTTCAGGTATGCCGGCGTGGCCACGAACAGGCGTCGGTTGCTGGCCAGCTTGCGAGAGGTCACGCGGGCATCGGGCACTTCGCCAAAGCGGATGCAGACGTCCACGCCGTCCTCGCCGAGCTGCATGGGGCGGTCGGTGAGTTGCAGCTGCACCTCGACCTGTGGGTGCTGGCGCACGAAGTCGGCAATGGCTGGGGCGATGTGGTGGCGCCCGAAGCCGAAGCCGGCGTTCACGCGCAGCAGGCCTTGTGGGG
>NZ_DCXA01000165.1:583-2312 GCF_002328915.1 Aquabacterium sp. UBA2148 | reverse complement strand
TGTGGCGCTGCGCCCCGACACATCCTGCTCCAGGGTCTCGATGTCGGCCAGGATGCGCCGGCCTTCCTCGAGGTAGCGCAGTCCTTCCTGCGTCAGCGAGGTGCGCCGCGTGGTGCGCTGCATCAGGCGGATGCCCAGGCGCGCCTCCAGTGCCGCCAGACGCCGGCTCACGGCCGCCGTTGACAGGCCCAGCTCCTGGGCTGCTGCCGAGAGGCTGCGAGATTCGGCCAGGGTGACAAAGAAGGCGAGGTCGGTGGGGCTGTTCATTTTTGCGGTAGGTGCAAGAATGTTTTGATTCTGCATGTGATTGCGCAATGGTGCCGCGCTGCAGACTGCCGGCATGACGTGGCTGAACCTGCACCTGCACCCTTTGCTCTCCTGGTCCTTGCTGGCAGACCTTTCCCTGGGCATGGCCCTGGGGGCGGTGGGGGGTGTGTTCGGCATCGGCGGAGGGCTGATCGCCATCCCGGTGCTGGCCTTGGGTTTTGGCCTGGACCAGCAACTGGCTCAGGGCACGGCCCTGGTGATGATCGCGCCCAACGTGATGCTGGGTTTTTGGCGATACAAGCAGCGCAATCCCATCGACTTGAAAGACGCCTCCTGGCTGGGGGGCGCCTCGGTGGCATCGACCTGGCTGGTGGCGCACTGGGCCACTCGGCTCGATGCCGGGCAGCTGCGCTGGGCGTTCGCAGCTTTCCTGGTGGGGCTGTCAGGGCTGTTGTGGTGGGGCGCCCGCAAGCGCGCGCATCAAGCCGAAGCGGCGGCTTCTCTGCACGCTGCCGCAGCGCCCTTGAGCAGGCCCGGTCTGGGGGCCCTGGGGTTGCTCAGCGGGGTGTTTTCCGGCTTGTTCACGGTGGGCGGCGGGCTGGTGACCGTGCCTGCCTTGACCACGGTTTTCGGCGTGCGTCGGCAGACGATGGCGCAAGGTCTGTCTTTGGCTGCTGTGGCACCAGGGGCGCTGGTGGCGCTGTTCACGTACGCGAGCGCGGGCCAGGTGGACTGGACGCGGGGCCTGCCCCTGGCCGCTGGCGGTCTGCTCAGCATCTCGTGGGGCGTGGCCCTGGCGCATCGCCTGCCTGAACGCTTGCTGGGACAGTGCTTTTGTGCGCTGCTGCTGGTGGCCGCGGCGATGATGGCCTGAGCCCGGGGTCGCCTCAGTTGCAGCGCACTTCGTCGCTGGAGATGTAGGCCGCCTGGTTGCCCTGGCGGGCGGCGGCGGTGGCGCAGCGCAGAAACTTGCCTTCGATCACGTTGTTCTCGGTGTGCGCGCAGCGCTCGGTCTGCATGCAATGCCGGCCTTCCTGGGCGTCGCGCAGATCGGCTCGCCAGTTCAGGCGGATGGCGTCCACGGCGCGCTCGGGGCCCTTGTCAGTGCAGCGGCCATCGGTGACCCACGCCTCGACGTGGTTGCGGCTGTAGGCCACGTAGAACTGGTTGTCCTGACGCAGGTGCAGGCAAAAGGGCGTGCCACCGACGCCGGCCGAGGCCTCGTTGCTCAGCGTGACGCTGTCGATCTGGATTTCGCGCTGCTGGTGCAAGGGACGCAGGGTGCAGCCCGTCAGGCTCAAGCCTCCGATGCCGGCCAGCACCACCGCCGAGAGCAAGGCGGTGCGCAAGCGCTCGAACCTCAGGACAGGGCCGGGAGCGGGCGGTTCCGAGTCAAGTCGATCGGGCGGGCATGCGTCGGGCAGCTTCATGGCTGAGATGTTGCGCCGAGCCGCCCGACCGG
>NZ_DCXA01000165.1:0-515 GCF_002328915.1 Aquabacterium sp. UBA2148 | reverse complement strand
GCGGCGCCAGCCGAACAACGGGTGGCAAGCGCCGCAATTCAAGCGATTGCCGTCGATCGCAAGCGCTGGGCCTGCGCCTCAGGCAGACACCGCGTCGAGGCGGGCGAGCAACTCGGTGGCCACCCACCCGGCGGCCTCGGCTGGCCTCTCCTGCATGAAGCAATGGCCGCCTGGCACCTGCAAGGCGCTGACATGGTCATTGAGGTTCGTCCAGCGCGCGACCGACTCGCTCACGAATGGGAAAGTGTGCTCGGCGTGCAGCACATGCACAGGCGTGCGCACCCTGGCCAGCAGCGACCAGAGGCGATCGGGCATGGAGCCAAAGATCTCGGCCTCGCGGCTGGGACGGCATTTCAGGCGCACGCCGCCTTCAGCGTCGACCAGGGCGTGGGTGAGGAAGGCTTCCATGGCCTCGTCGGCCCAGCCTTTGTAGGTGCCGCGGCCGGTGAGGTTGGCGCGGGCTTCATCGCGGCTGGCCCATTGATCGCGCCGGCCGCGCGCCTGCCTGGCCAGCG
>NZ_DCXA01000028.1:0-3367 GCF_002328915.1 Aquabacterium sp. UBA2148 | reverse complement strand
CCGCCACACCTGTCAGCAAACCTCCGACGGCGGCCTGCGCGATGTCCTGGTTGCGCAAGGCGGTGTCGGCGTCGTCCTGGTCCAGCAGCTTGAGCGCCTCGGCCTCGCCCAGGCTGTCGCTCAGGGTGTCGAAGACGAAGGCCTGCACCTCCCAAGGGGCGATGCGGCGCGACAGGCTTTGCAGCAGCGCGCCACCGGCCTGGGTCAGGTCGGCGACCGTGGCCGCCTTCAACGGGGGCAGCTCCAGCTCCTCGATCAAAGGGAAGCGCGCCAGCTCTTCCAGCACCAGGGGGAAGCGCAGGCACTTGCGAACCTTCTTGGGCATCAGCCAGGTGGCGAGGTTGACGTAATGCTCGCGGATGCGCTTGAGCGCTTCGGTGTCCACGCCAGCGGGTGATTGCAGGCCATTGAAGCCGGGCTCGCCCGTGCCGTCCAGGTTGATGTTGATGAAGTGGTGCCAGGTGGAGTCGGTGCTGACGCGGCCCTTGTTGGCGCGGTGACCGTCGTAGGCCACGATGGAGGCGAACAGCCTGGGCATCAGGGCATCTTTGGGGCCGGTCGGGCCGCTGGGGAAGCCGTCGCCATGCGAGACCGACATCGCCACGATCTCCGGCGACAGGGCGGCGCCCGTGAGGTCGTTGGGCCACTCGGGCACCGATTGCCCACCGACGGTGATGTTGCCGCCCAGGCTGGCTGGCACCAGGCATTCGCCTTCGTGCGGGTGATCTGGGTAGACCTCGAGGGCGCGGCGGGGCGCCTTGAGTTGCACCAGCGGGTGAGGGCTGCCGACGCCACCGGCCTGGGTGCGGAAGTTCAGGTACAGGCGTTGCGGCTCGGTGTTGGACTGGTCGCTGAACTCTTCGCCTTCGTTCGGGCCGGACAGGTTGGTCGAGAAGCGGTTGGTGTTGCTCACATGGGGCGGGGTCTGGGCGGCCTTCCAGCGGCGCATGGCGCGCACCCTGGGCACGTTGCCGCACAGCGAGGCGCCGAGCGTCTGGTGGTCACCGGTGGCGAACACGCCGCCGCCGGCTTCCATGAACTTCGCGATCGTTTCAACTTGCGGGCCTGGCAGGTCGCTGAGGCCTTCGGGCCGGGCTCCGAACAGGAAGACCACGTCGTAGCGCGAGATGCTCAGGCCCTTGCTGGCATCGTTGAAGTCGAAGTTGGGGATGTCGGCGTTCGGGTCGGCGATGCGGCTGGCGGTCACCACCTTGGGCGTCATGCCGTGGATGGTCGAGCCCTTGAGCGTGTTGACGAACTGCGTGAGGCCGAAGCCCTGGCCGGGGTCGAAGTTGAGTGTGTCGGTCACGACCAGCACGCGCGGCTGGCATTCCTTGTAGAGCGCGATCAGGTCGGCGCGGGCGACGGTGGCCAAGGGGGCCTGGAAATGGAGGATGGGCATGGTGAGGTCCTTTCGGGTTGGGCTGTGAGCAGCACCCGAACGGTAAGCACCCATCCTTTCGGACACATCCTGCGAACTAGGGCCTCCCCCTAGCTTGCGGCCACCCCCTCATGGGTGAGGCGCACGTGGTCGATGAAGGCTCGCAGCCCCGCCGACATCAGCTTGCGGCTGGGGTGGTAGAGGTTGAAGCCCGGCACACGAGGGCACCAGTCGTCCAGCACGGTGACCAGCCGTCCGGCTTGCAGGGCAGGCATCGCATGTTGCTCGTAGGTGTAGGCCAGGCCCACGCCGGCCTCTGCGGCCTGCACCATGAGCATGAGGTCGTCGCTGGCCAGCGGACCATCGACCTCCACCTGCACCGCGTGTTGGCGCTTGATGAACTCCCACTTGAAGTAGCTGCCACTGGGGAAGCGGATGCGGATGCAGGGGTGCTGCTGTAAGTCGCGCGGGTGTTTGGGGCGGCCATGGCGGGCGATGTGCTCAGGCGAGGCCACGACCACGAAGCGCTGAGGCGGCCCCAGCGGCACCGCCACCATGTCCTGTTGCAGGCTTTCACCGAAGCGCACGCCGGCGTCGAAGCCCTCGGCCACGATGTCGACGAAACGGTCGTCGGCCACCACCTCCATGCGCATGCCCGGGTGCCGGGTCAGGAAGCCGCTGACCAATGGTGGCAACACCCACTGGCAGGCCGCGCGCGGGGCGTTGATGCGCAAGGTGCCCATGGGGCTGTCGCGAAAGGCGTTGATGTCTTCGAGTGCGCTGGTGATGTCCTGCAGGGCGGGTGCCAACCTGGCCAGCAGTTGCCGCCCCGCCTCGGTGGGCGAGACGCTGCGCGTGGTCCGGTGCAGCAGGCGCAGGCCCAGGCGCTGTTCCAGCCCTTTGATGGTGTGGCTCAGCGCCGAGGGGCTCACCCCGACTTCGATGGCTGCGCGCCGAAAGCTGCCCAGGCGCGCCACCGCCGAGAAGGCCTGGAGGTCCTGCAGGGGAGGGGTGTTCATTGCTGAGCCCTGTTCATCAATGCATTGAATGGTAGGTGGATTGTGTGATGAATCCGATCGCCCTACGCTGGCCCTGTTTCTTCACCCATCCAATGCAGGAGCCGAACATGAACCTCCAAGGTCAAACCATCTTCATCACCGGTGCTTCGTCGGGCATGGGGGCCGACACGGCCCGCCTGCTGGGCTCTCGGGGTGCCAACGTCGTGCTGTCTGCCAGGCGCGAGGCCGCCTGTGCCGACGTGGCCCACGAGGTCGAGGCCGCAGGCGGCCGCGCGCTGGTGCTGCGCATGGACGTGGATCAGGAAAGCGACGTGCAGCGAGCCGTCACGCAGGCGGTGGCGCACTTCGGTCGCATCGATGGCGCCTTCAACAACGCGGGTCTGCTCGGTGCGGGACAGCCCTTTCACGAGATCTCAACCGAAGCGTTCGAGGCGGTGATGCGAACCAACGTGCTGGGCGTGTTCTGGTCGATGAAGCACCAGATCGCGGCCATGCTGAAAAGCGGTGGCGGTGCCATCGTCAACAACGCCTCCATCGTGGCGCAGATCGGCTTTCCCGGCATCGCGCACTACAACGCCAGCAAGCATGCCGTCATGGGGCTGACCCAGACGGCGGCGCTGGAGTACTTCAAACAGGGCATCCGCGTGAACGCCGTGTTGCCCGGTCCGGTCGAAACGCCCATGGCCCTGCAAGGCTTTGGCAACCGCGACAACCTGCAAGCCATGATGAGCGGCAGCGCTGCGGGCCGAGCCGGTCAGCCGAGAGAGGTCGCCGAGGTGGTGGCTTTCTTGCTGTCGTCGGGGGCGAGCTACGTGAGCGGCCAGGGCTGGGTCGTGGACGGCGGCTACACGGTGCAGTGAGCCAACCGTCGTGCCACACCGCAGGCGACCACGCCCGGATCCGCGTGGCCGCCTGATGAGCCGTCTGGCCCATCCACGCTGGGGCGTCATCAGTCAAGGTGGTAGCG
>NZ_DCXA01000072.1:5794-19003 GCF_002328915.1 Aquabacterium sp. UBA2148 | reverse complement strand
CTGCAGGTCGGCCAGGCGGTGCTCGCGCGCCCAGTTGGTCACCGGGGTGGACAAGGCAAAAGGCACGTAAAGGTTGACCAGCAGGCGCGTGACCAGGTCAAGCACCGACATGCCGGTGGCGCCCCAGTCGTAGGCCTCGCCGGCCCCGGTGCGGGCACGTCGGGACAGCCACCAGCCTTCCAGCACGGTGATGAGGGCGACGAGGGGAACGACCCCGAAGAGGAGGAATCGATCGAAAGCGGTCATGTGGGTTCGGCCGAGGGTGACGGGGCCCCGCACAGCAGCCCGCGAACGGCGCAGTGTGTCACAGCGCTTGCCACCATCTGGGAACAGGCCTCAGGCAGGCGCGTAGCCCGCTTGCACGGCCAGGCCGACCGTGTCCTGCACGAACCGGCGGATGAGCGCGTGATCCGGTTGCGGCAGCATGTCCATGGGCGAGCCAAAGGCACCGGTGGGCTCGGCGATCAACGCACGAGGTCCGGCGACAGCGCCTGCAGCCGCCACCAGCCGATGCCGGGCACCGCAGACCGGGCAATGCAGGTGCTCGCCGATGCGGTGCTCGCGCCTTTGCACCATGGTCGGGCCACAGGTGGCGCAGTGCTGAAGCGGCATGCCTTCGTCGCTGTGCCCGATGATGCCCTGCAGCGCGCCTTCACGGGCCAGGGCCAGGAAATGCCGGCCCAGGAAGTCATCGAACTGGCGACCGAGTTGTACCTCGATGGCCGACAGGGCCTCGTCAACGCTCATGGCGTCGCGCCAGGCTCGGCGGGTGGTCATGGCGTCGAACGCGTCACACAGGCCCACGATGCGCGCCCCGGTGGGGATGGTCGGACCGCTCAGTCCGCGGGGGTAGCCACGGCCATCGGGGGTCTCGTGGTGCAGCAACACGATGTCGTACACCAAGGGGCCATAGGGGTGACCGGCCAGCAGTCGCGCGCCCATTTCGGGATGGGTGCGCATGACGGCGTGATCGGCTTCGCTCAGGGGTTCGCGCTGGCGCAACATGGCGTCCGGCACAGCGAGCTTGCCCAGGTCGTGCACGAAAGCGGCCAGCGCCACCTGCGCGCGCTCCTGGGGCGCCATGCCGGCGCGGTCGGCCAGCAACTCGGTGTAGCGGGCCACGCGCCAGAGGTGGCCGCCTGTCCAGGGGTCACGGGCTTCAACGGCCCAGGCCCAGGCCAGCAGGCTGCCAACGATGGCCTCGCGCTGCGTTTCCGGGCGCATGGCCCACGCCGCCGGATCCCGACGGGTGAAAAACGCCATCATGCCCATGAACCCTCCTTGTGCACAAAAAAGCCGCGACAGGCTGGTGAACCCACAGCCTACGCCCGTGACGGGCTATCGACAAGCGCGATGTGAAACTTGAGCCGGGTCAGGGGCTCAACAAGGGGTCCAAGCCGGCGCAATTCAATAGTGGGGCGGGAGTTCGTCCCGCAGGCTGCGAAAGCCGGGCTGCGCCGAATCGGCCTGGTCACGCAACTGCAGCAGCTCGCGCACCAGCAAATCGATCTGCTGTTGCTGGCGCACGATGGTGCGGTTGAGTTCTTCCACCAGGTCTTCGGTGAAGGCCGCCTTGATCTCCAGCTCGGTCAGGCGTTGATCGACCTGCTCGTTCAGCGAGGGGATGGGGTTGGCAGAGGAAATTTCAGGGTCTCGGGGCATGCACCGATTGGACCCCAAATCCTGGGCTTGCAAGCGACCAGCGACGCCGCCCCAGGCGACCCAAACACCACGCAGCGGCAGGCAAATACCCAAGGCGTCAACAACGTCATCCAGCACCTGCACGCGTCATGTTGTGAGGTTTTGTGAACCACGGCGCCCATGCCATTGACGGGATTTCACATCGCAATAAGATCAAGCTCATCTGACTAACCGAGGAGTCACATTGAAGACGTTTTCCTGTCCCCACTGCCAGCAGACGGTCTTCTTCGAGAACAACCGTTGCGAAGGCTGCGGACAAGCCATCGGCTACAGCCCACAGACGGGCGAAATGCAGCTCGTCGGTTCAGGGTGGCAGGCATGCACCCACGCTGCCACCGAGCTGGCGGGCCTGGCGGCGTGCAACTGGCTGCAGCCCGAGGGCGCCGACCAGGGCTTGTGCCTGAGCTGCCAGCACACCGCCGTGGTCCCCGACCTGGGAGACCCCGAGCAACTTCGGCTCTGGATGAAGCTCGAATCTGCCAAGCGGCGGCTGTTCCACACGCTGCTGAGCTGGGGCCTGCCCCTTGACGAGCCCGGCACCCCGGGTGCCCTGACCTTCGAGTTCAAAGCCGACATGGCCGGTGAGCAGCCGGTGATGACAGGGCACCTGCACGGCCGCATCACGCTCAACATCGCCGAGGCCGATGACGCCGTGCGCGAAGCGGTGAGAGCGCAAATGGGCGAGCCCTACCGCACGCTCACAGGCCACCTGCGTCACGAGGTCGGACACCACTACTGGGATCGGCTGGTGGCCAACGGCCCACACCTGGCGGGTTTTCGCGCCCTGTTCGGCGACGAGCAAAGCGACTATGGCCAGAGCCTGGCCAGGCACCACGAGCAGGGTCCGCCTGCCGGGTGGACGGCACATTGGGTGAGCGCCTACGCATCGGCCCACCCCTGGGAGGATTGGGCCGAGACCTGGGCGCACTGGCTGCACATCGTCGATGCCATGGACACGGCGGCACATTGGGGCCTGGCCCTCGGCCAGGGCAGCGGCTCGGCTTACGGCCACACCACGCCCAGCCCTCCCACGCCCGCCTTGTCCCTGGCCTCGCGCCTGCCTGCCGGGTTGCCCGACGACCCGCAGGCCTTCCGCCAGGTCCTCATCGACGCCTGGCTTCCGCTGTCGCAATGCCTCAACAGCCTGGGCCGCAGCCTCGGACATGGCGACGCCTACCCCTTTGTGCTGAGCGAGACCGTGCTGGACAAGCTGTGCTTTGTCCATGGCGTGGCCGCGCGTTCTCTTGCATCCGCCCCTTGAACCCAAACCCCAGGAAGAACCATGTCCCGTTCTCATGCACCCACCTTCAAGCCCGAACAGCCCGGAGCCGGCCAGGAGTGGCATCAGCGCGCCGAAGCCGGCCAGCCCAGGCTGACCACCCACGACGGCGCCGTCGTGTCAGACAACCAGAACACCCTGAAAGCGCATGCGAGGGGCCCTTCGCTGCTCGCCGATGTGGTGCTGCAGGAAAAGCTTTCGCAGTTCGACCGTGAACGCATCCCTGAACGGGTGGTGCACGCTCGGGGCTCCGGCGCACACGGCCGCTTCGAGCTCACGGAGTCGCTGGCTCGCTACACCACGGCCAAGGTGCTGACCCAGGTGGGACACCACACCCCGGTGTTCGCCAGGTTGTCGACCGTGGCGGGGCCTCTGGGCTCGGCCGACACCGTGCGGGACGTGCGCGGCTTTGCCGTCAAGTTCTACACCGAGGAGGGCAACTGGGACCTGGTGGGCAACAACATCCCCGTCTTCTTCATCCAGGACGCAATGAAGTTCCCCGACCTCGTGCATGCCGTCAAGCGAGAGCCCGACCGGGGCTTCCCATCGGCGGCATCGGCGCACGACACGTTCTGGGACTTCGCCTCGCACATGCCCGAGTCCTTGCACATGCTGCAGTGGGTGATGAGCGACCGCGCGATCCCTCGCTCGCTGCGCACGATGGAGGGCTTCGGCGTGCACACCTTCAAGCTGGTCAACGCCGAGGGCGAGGTCACGCTGGTGAAGTACCACTGGCGCCCTCGCCTGGGCCTGCAGTCCCTGGTCTGGGACGAGGCGGTCAAGATCGCCGGCGCCGACCCCGACTTCCACCGGCGCGACCTGTGGGAAGCCATCGACCGAGGCGACTTCCCCGTTTGGGACCTGGCGGTGCAACTGTTCACCGAGGCCGATGCCGACGCCTTCGGCTTCGACCCCCTGGACGCGACCAAGCTCATCCCGGAAGAGCAGGTGCCGCTGCAGGTGATCGGCCACATGGTGCTCGACCGCAACCCCGACAACTTTTTTGCTGAAACAGAGCAGGTGGCGTTCTGTCCCAGCCGCATCGTGCCCGGCATGGACTTCAGCGACGATCCGCTGCTGCATGGGCGCCTGTTTTCGTACCGCGACACCCAGACCCACCGGCTGGGCAGCGTGAACTTTCAGCAGCTGCCCATCAACCGGGCGCGCTGCCCTGTGCATCACTTCTACCGCGACGGGGCCATGCAAACGAACACCCCCAGCGGCCAGGTGGCATACGAGCCCAACGGGCTGGCACCCAAGGGCCCACGCGAGCACCCCGATGGCTTGCGGGCCGCGCCGGGCCAAGACGGCACCGGGCCACGCACGCGTGATCGGGCCAGCAGCTTCGGCGAACACCACCAACAGGCCAGGCGCTTCTACCTCAGCCAGACCGAGGTGGAGCAAGCGCACATCGCCGCAGCCTTCGTGTTCGAACTCTCCAAGGTCCATGCCGCAGAGATCAGGCAACGCATGGTGGCTCAGCTGCGCACCGTTCACGAGGACCTTGGGCAACGCGTGGCGCGGGGGCTTGGACTCGATCCCGTGCCCGCCCCGATGCCCCTGAGCACCCCGGTGAGGGACCTGCCTGCCTCACCCGCGCTGGGCCTGATCGGCAAGATGAAGCTCACGCTCCAGGGACGCGCCATCGGCGTGCTGATCCACGACGGCAGCAACGCCGGCACACTCAAGAAGCTCAAAGACACCTTGTGCAACACCGGCGCCCGCGTGGTCACCGTCGCCCCGCGCCGTCTGGGCGTGACCCTGTCCGATGGCAAGAAGATCGACGCCGATGCCCAGCTCGCAGGCGCCCCGTCGGTGCTGTTCGATGCCATCGCCGTGTTGCTGGCGCCCAAGGCCGCCGACGAGCTGGCCCACCAGGATGCGGCACTGGGCTTCGTTCGCGATGCCCACGCCCACCTCAAGGCCATCTGCATGGACGAAGGTGGCCAGGCCCTGCTGCAGGCCGCGGACCTCTTGCCCGATCGGTTCTACTTCCCGGTGAGCCAGATCCGTGATTTCATGGGAGGCGCGGCCACTCGCCTTTGGGAGAGAGAGTCGCGCCTGCGGCCTCAGCCTTGAGAAACCCCCATCGACCATCGGACGCGCCAACATGCCCGCCAAACCCGTGACATCACACCTCCCAACACGCCTGCTTGCCGGTGCCCTGATCATCTGCGGGCTGTTCGCCCCACTCGCCCACGCCGACTCGATCGGCGAGGTCGACACCGTCTTCAAGCTGATCGGCCCGGACCACAAGATCGTGGTGGACGCGCACGACGACCCCAAGGTACAGGGCGTGACCTGCTACGTCTCGCGAGCCAAGACCGGAGGCGTCAAAGGCGCGCTCGGGCTGGCAGAAGACCGCTCCGAGGCGTCCATCGCCTGCCGCCAGACGGGACCGATCAGCGTCAAAGGCAAGCTGCCCCGGCAAGAAGAGGTCTTCACCGAGCGCACCTCGCTGGTCTTCAAGCGCCTGCGCATCGTGCGCATGCTCGACCCCGAGCGCCAGACCCTGGTCTACCTGAGCTACTCCGACCGCCTCATCGAAGGCTCGCCGGACAACAGCATCTCGGTGGTGCCGGCACCCGGCGTGCCCATGCCCAAGGACTGAACCGCTGCGGGACCCGCCCCGCAAACGGTAACAATTTGCCCCGGATGGGGGGACGAGGCTGGGGGCCCTGCCCGCTTAAAGTCGCGCCTGCACGGGCAACGCACCCGCGCGCCACACGATTCACCCAGAGAGCACCCGACCCCATGTCCCGGCCCTTCATCGTCATCGGCGACCGCACCGACCACGGCGGCGTCGTCATCGGCTCCTCGCAAACCACCGACACCCACGGCAAGCGCATCGCCCGCGTGGGCGACCAGGTCACGTGCCCGAAAAAGGGCCATGGCGGCACCACCGTCATCGTCTCTGGCGACCCGACGATGATCATCGACGGCCAGCCGGCTGCACGCCATGGCGACAAGTGCGCGTGTGGGGCGACGTTGATCTCGGGACAGGCCGTCAGCTCGACGGTCTGAACTCCTTCTCGCCGCACCCGGCGGCGTCAGGCCATCAATTGACCGCCGCAATGCGCCGCCCCGACCCCGGCGGCACGCAGGTGTAGGTCACCTCCTGGCCGGCCACGTTGGCCAGGCTGCGCAGGGCCGCATCGGTGCGGCGGCTGCCATCGCTGCCCAGGAAGGCATTGGCGGCCACATCGAACCAGAAGCCTCGGCGCAAGCCGGTCTCCACGGTGTGCGCCACCAGGTCGCACTCGGTCACCTGGCCACCCAGCAGCTTCGACACGAACGGCGTCTTCGCGCGCTGGATCAGCAGATCGATGCGTGGCCAAGCAGCCAGGCGCTGGCCAGCGTCGGCACTCAGGGTGACCTGCTGGCCCACGATGGGCGCCAGGTCGCTGTCCATGGCGTGCATGAAGTCCGACACGTCGCGGCGGGTCTGATTGGGGTTGAGCAGCGGGAAGCCCGAGTTCAGCGTGGGCTGGAACACGCGCACCGTGAAGAAGTGGGCCAGCAGGTCCACGGTGCCGTCGTGCACAAAGCCGAAGCCGCGCACCTGGTCACCCTGGTGGCCCGTGTCGGGTGCCGTCGCAAAAGGCACGGCGGGCGAGCCAAAGCGCCCGACCTTGGCGTACATGTTGCGCAGGTGGGGCACCTTGACGATCTGCGAGATGCCTTCGAAGCTTTGCATCTTGCCGGTGCCGTACAGGCCCTGCGCCGCGTCCACCGTGTGGCAGCCGTTGCAGTTGTGGCTCTTGACGAAGTTGCGCAGGTTGCCCAGCTCGGGCACCAGGATGCCATCCGATGGGCGATCGCCGAAGTAGAAGTCAAAGCCGCGTTTTTGCGCCGCCGTCAGCGAGTTGTCGAGGTTGCGGATCGGGTTGGGCGGCAGCTGCACCTGCAGCATGAAGTCGGCAAAGGCCTGCATGCCTCCTTCGCTCATCGGCGCGGGGTTGCCCAGCAAGCCTTCGAACGCTGGCGCGAAGTTCTTGAACGACAGCACCGCGTCGTCGGCGTGCACACCGAAGAAGCCGTTGGAGCGGTCGCCACGCCAGTGCATGGCACCGGAGTTCGACATGCCCTTGAGCGTCTGCGTGGTCATCGGCCCCTTCATGGGGTGGAAGTCCTTGGGGTCGTCGCTGCCGTTGATCTTGTTCTTGGGGTTGGACTGGAACAGGAACTTGGCCACCTGGAACTCGGTCTCGCGCGTGAACTCCTGCTTCAGCGGGCTCTTGGTGACCACGTCGTCCGGGTTGCCGAGGTCCCAGGCCAGGTCGTCCATGTCGCCAAAGGTGTGGCAACTCGCGCACGAGGCTTCGCCATTGGCCGACGACAGGTTGGCGTCGTACAGGAAGGGCCTGCCCGCGATCACGGACGCCGGCTCGGGGTTGGGCAGCGCGGCTTTGGCCACTTCATGGCGCCCCGACAGGCTCAGCACCTTGACCGCGTTGTCGAAGCGGGTCATGACGTAGAGGCGGTCGCGCGATTCGTCGAGCACCAGGCCGCTGGGGCCACCGCCGCTGACGGTGATGTAGCGGCTGCTGGCCGTGCGTGGGTTGAAGGTGTCGTTTTCGATCTCGGTGGTGTCGAACACGCCGATGCGGCTGGAGCCGTTGGCGGCCACGAACAAGGTGCGGCCATCGCGGGTGACGGCCATCTCCATCGGGCTGGCCAGGCTGTGCTGCTTGGCCGTGGCGTCAAAGCCGGGGTCGTTGACCAGCTTGCTGTAGTCGATGTGCTTGTTGAGGTGGCGCGGCAGCACCTGCCCGTTGCCCACCACCGTGATGCGCGACAGCGCGATCTTGCCTTGCACCGTCGAGCCGCCATGCTTGCCGGGGCCTTCGAAGCGCGTGAGGTTGTTGGCCTCGGTGTTCGTGACATAGAGCTTGCCCGTGACCGGGTTGGTGGCCATGTTGAACAGCGTCGTGCCCACGTGCGAGAAGATGGCCTTGTCGGTCAGCGCGTTGGCATCGACCGCAAACACGTCCTTGTCGGGCAGGTTGAAGCGCATGGCCGGCGTCCAGTTGCGCCCGATCACGTCCTGCCATTGGCCCTTGTCGCGGTTGAACTTGACGATGAGACCGGTCTTGGGCGCGGGCTTGCCCTCGGCATTGGCGGGCGGACCCAACCGGCCACCGGGCGACTTCGTGCCCTTGATGTCGCAGGGTGTGTTGAGCTCGAAGCTTTCGCACACCAGCTCTTCGTTGATCGAGGCCGTCTGGTTGCCCGATTTGAACGCGGCCACGTAGACGGTGTTGCGATCGGGGCTGACGGCCAAGGCACGCGGCGTGTCGGCGAAGAAATTCATGATGCGCACCGGCACCCCGCCCAATTGTGGCGAGAGGTTGTCGGGGTTGAAGACCCAGACGTCGGCGCGCGGCACCCCCGGGGTGGTGAGCTTGGGGTCGCCTGCGCCGGGCACGCCCTTGAGCGAGACGTGCGTGAGTTGCTGGCCCCTGTGGGCCGCGGTGACGAAGGCCTTGGCGGGCGTGCCGGCGAAGACGATGTCGCGGGGTTCGTCACCCACCAGCAGGGTGCGCACCACCCGTGGTGTGCCTTGCAGGCTGACCACGCTCACGCTGTCGGAGAGGTGGTTGACCACCCAGACCTCGCTGGCGTTGCGCACCGCCACAGACACCGGCTCCAGGCCCACGGGCACCCGCGCAGCCAGCTGCAGCCCGGACGCCGTGACGTTGAAGACCTCCAGCGTGTTGTTGGGCGTGTTGACCGCGAACAGCTTCGTGCCATCGGCCGACAGGGCCAGCGGGCGGACATGGCCGCTTTCAAATGGGATGAAGTCAGGGGCCGCAGCGTGGGCAGGGGCGTGGGCCTGCACGGCGATCAGGGCGGCGCAGGTGGCGATGGCGAACGCCGACGCAAACACGGAGACGAAGCCGGCTGGACGCGCATGACGCAGACCGCGCGAGGGTGGGATCGGGCCAATGGGCAGACGATGGCGGATGACGGGGGGCATGCGATGTCTCCTGACTGAACACTGTTCGTTTATCGGAACATCGACATTCACCGACAAAAACACACGAGCGCTGAACCGGGCAAACCCCGGAGCGCGGGTGTCTCTGGCGGCAAAAGGCGTCAGGCCAGTGTGCTGTCCAGGGTCAACCCTGGAGCCACTTCATCAACGCAGGCAACACCAGGGCGGTGAGCAGGCCGTTGAGCCCCATCGACAGGGCGGCGAAAGCGCCGCAGGCCTCGCTGAGCTGGATGGCCCGCGAAGTGCCGATGGCGTGTGCGCAGGTGCCCAGGGCCGTGCCCAGGGCCGCGTCGTCACCCGGCCGCAGGCGCGCAAACAGCCACGGCCCGACCACGGCGCCCAACAGGCCGGTGACCAACACGATGGTCGCCGCGATGGCCGGGTTGGAGCCGATCTCGTGCGCCAGCACCGTGGCCAACGCCGTGGTGACCGACTTGGTGCTCAAGGCCAGCAGCAGGCTCTGGCTGCCGCCCAGGGACCAGGCCACCAGCACGGCCGAACCCGTGGCCACGACGCTGCCCACCAGCAGCGCCGCCAGCGTGCTGCGCCAGCGCGCCTTGAGCTGCGTGAGCTCGCCATACAAAGGGATGGCCAGCGCCACGATGGCCGGCCCCAGCATCCAGTGCAAAAAGCGCGTGCCTTCGAAGTACGTGGCGTAAGGCATGCCGATGGCCTTGAGCGCCACGATGACGATGGCCACGGCCAGGATCAGTGGGTGAAAAAAGGGCGACTGCCCCGCCCTGCGGTGCAACCAGGTGCCCGCGGCGTAAGCCGCCAGCGTCAGGCCCAGGGGAAAAATCGGGTGGGCGAGGACGGCCTGGGTGGCCTGTGCCGCCAGGGCGGGAGCCAGCATGGGCTCACTCATGAGCGCCCCCCTCGATCACCTTGCTGCGTTGAATCCGCCGCACCGGCCGGTGCTTCCGCCCCATCGAAGCGGCTGAACCAGCGCACGGCCAGCCCGGTGGCCGCCATGCCCAGCACGATGCTCACGCACAGCGCGGCGGTCAGGGGCCAGGCGTCGGCACGCAAAGCATCGAACTGCGCCATGATGCCCACGCTCACCGGCACCAGGAACAGCGGCACCAGCATCAACAGCGTGTGCCCGGCGCGCTTGACCTCGGGCATCTGCCCTTTGCGAGCCAGCAGCGCGGCCAGCACAAGCACCATGCCGACCACGGCAGATGGCACAGGCAGGCCGGTCACCGTGACCACGGCCTCGCCGACCAGCTGGCCGGCCACCAGCAGCACCAGGCCCTGGATCATGATTTGAAAGCAAAAGAGGACTTCATCGGGACCGGATTGTCGCCGACGACGTCCCCTTGGGGTGAACAGCGGGGGGCACCCCGGCCACCCCGCCCTGCGATCACGCTTGCTGGCGCCCCACCGAAGCAGCGGGCTCACCCTGATGCTCGGCGTGGTGGCCAACGTTCTGGGCCAACGCAACCGATGCCACCGCCCCCGCCAGGCTGCCACCGCTGAGTTCCCGGTCCAGGGCCTCGCGGTCAAGCTGGCCTTCCCAGCGGGCGACGACGATGGTGGCCACGCTGTTGCCAATGAAGTTGGTCAGCGCGCGGGCTTCGGACATGAACCGGTCCACGCCCAGGATCAGGGCCAGGCCGGCCACCGGCACCTCGGGCACCACGGCCAGCGTGGCCGCCAGCGTGATGAAGCCAGCGCCGGTCACGCCGGAGGCACCCTTGGAGGTCAGCATGGCCACAGCCAAGAGCGAGAGCTGCTGCATCAGCGTGAGCTCGATGTTCAAGGCCTGGGCCACGAACAGCGCCGCCATCGTCAGGTAGATGTTGGTGCCGTCCAGGTTGAAGGAATAGCCCGATGGCACGACCAGGCCCACCACCGGCTTGGCGCAACCCAGGCGCTCGAGCTTGTGCATCAGCGGCACCAGCGCCGACTCGGAAGACGAGGTGCCCAGCACGGTCAGCAGCTCTTCCTTGAGGTAAGCGATCAGCTTGAAGATGTTGAAGCCGGTGAGCGCCGCGATGGTGCCCAGCACACCGACCACGAACAGCAGGCAGCACAGGTAGAAGCTGGCCATCAGGAACATCAGCGGCTTGAGCGAATCGACACCGTACTTGCCCAGCGTGAAGGCCATGGCGCCACCCGCCCCAATGGGCGCGAGCTTCATGATCACGTTCATCATCGCGAAGAAGATGTGCGAGCACTCTTCGATGAAGGTGTGCACCGCCTTGCTGCGACCGCCCATGCGCTGCATGGCATAGCCGAAAAGCAGCGCCAAGAGCAGCACCTGCAGCAGGTCACCCGAGCCCGTGAAGGCGTCGGTGAAGGTCTTGGGGATGATGTGCAGGATGAAGTCCACCGTGCTCTGTTCACCGGCCTTCTTGGCGAAAGCGGCCACGGCCTTGCCGTCAAGCGTGTGCGGGTCGGCATTGAAGCCGGCACCCGGCTTGAGCACGTTGGCCACCAGCAGGCCGATGCCCAGCGCCAGCGTCGAGACCACCTCGAAGTAGGTGAAGGCTTTCACGCCCACGCGCCCGACCTGCTTCATGTCGCTGCCATTGGCGATGCCCAGCACCACGGTGCAGAAGATGATCGGCGCGATCAGCATCTTGACCAGCGAGATGAAGCCATCGCCCAAGGGCTTGAGCTGCACGCCGAGTTGCGGGTTGACGATGCCGATGCAGGCGCCAGCGACGATGGCGAGCACGACCCAGAAGTAGAGGCTGGAGGCGATGCGTTTCATGTTGGGAGGCCGGAAAACATGAAACGAAGGTTATCGAGCGCAGGTCAGAAATAAATTGTGGGACGCCACATGGCCCTGACCGCGAGCCCCCCGATCTGCGTGCCCTCCGTCAATGCCGCTTCAGCTCGTCGGGCACCAGGTACACAAACGCCTTCGGGTCGAAGACGATCTTCCAGCTCTTTTCAGGCAGGGGCTGCCCATCGAGCATGCCGCTTTGGCGAACATGCAAGGGGGTGAAGGCCCCACCGTCGCGGATCGGGTCGGTGCGGTAGGTCCAGGTGGCTGCATCGCAGCGGGCAGGCGGCTCGGCGTCGGGCACCGTCTCGGCGTCCTCCGGCTCTTCTTGCGGCTCTTCTTGCGACGAGGCGGCACCGCTGGCCGAAGAGGCCGCCGACGCAGCCTCCTCGGCAGCCTCTTCGGCCTCCATGACTTCCTTCTCCATGCGGGCTTGCCACTTCGCGTGGCGCTCATCCGCCTGGGCGCAGCTCACGCTGGGCTTGGTCGTCGTGGCCGCACGAAAGCGCGCCAGCTCGACGATGGCCGCATCGCGCGGGGCCAGCACCACGTTGGTGATGCTCACGGTGGTGTCGGGGGCTTCCTGCTCACTCTGCTGCTTGAGGACCCAGCCCCACACCACGTCGCTCAAAGCCTCGAAGCGCACGCGCTCCGGCGTGAGCGGCACACCCCAGTCAGAGCGCTCGGACAACGCCACCTGCTCCAGCTCACCGGTCTGGGCATTGCGCGTGACCTGGAAGACGCCATACAGGTGCCCTGGCTGCCCATCCAGCGGCGTGCCACTGGCCACGAAGTAGAGGCCATCGCCCGGCCGTTTGTCCTGCAACTGCACCTGGTGCACCACGCGCACCACGTAGCTGCGCTTGTCGTTGCCCACGTACAGCCAGCCTTTTTGCTCTTCGTCGTAGCGACCGTAGGTCGCGCCCATGATCGATTCGATGGTTTCGGCCTCGGGGATCGGGGCTTGCCGCTCGCGCCAGCTGTCGAAGGCGAACCAGCCGATGAGCACGAAGAACAGCAAGCCCACAACGGCGAATGCTCGCACCACGTGCTTGCGAACAGGAGAAACGACGGTCTTGGCAGGCTCTTGCATGGCGACACCGAGCAAGGACGCCGCATCGAGGCGCCTCACCCGAGGCGCCTGAACTTCCCTGCTTGCTTGTTGATTTGTGAGGCGCTCATTGTCCTTCACCCTGCTGCGGGCTTCGAGCCGATACATCTGGTGACACCAGAGTCGGGGAGCGTGGTGCGTGGTGGGACCTTGCGCGCGACTGTGCACCGCTTGTGCGCCCTATAGTGCCGGTCCGCTCTGCAAGGCTTTCCATGTCCGTCTCGCGCATTCCCTGGCTCACCCTGACCTGCTACCTGATGGCGCTGGGCATCGCTGTGATGGTGCCCTGGCAGCCCGAGCTGAGCCAAAGCTGGTGGCGGGGCTGGCACGCGGCTGTGCCCCTGATCGCAGCAGGTGCGGCATGGCTGGGTGGCGTGTCCGCCGAC
>NZ_DCXA01000072.1:0-5720 GCF_002328915.1 Aquabacterium sp. UBA2148 | reverse complement strand
GGCTGGGTGGCGTGTCCGCCGACCCCGACCGTGCCCCCGAACGCCGCATGCAGGTCATCGGCGCGCTGGTGCTGCTGCTGACCGTCTGGCTGGCGCCGATCGCGGCCGATCGCTGGCAAGCCAGTGCCCCCATCGTGCAAGAGGCGTGCTGGTGGCTGAGCAGCCTGAGCCAGTCGCTGCAGTCGAGCACGGTGGCGCTGCCACTGTCGGTCATCGCAGGCCTGAGCCTTTTCACGCTGGCCAATCACCCTGTCATGCCGCGCCCGGCGAGCTGGCTGGCCTGGCTGGGCAGCGCCTCTTTCGCGCTGGCCTTGTTGCACCAGGTGGGCGCGCTGGTGATCGCGAACAGCTTCGACGCCCCGGTGTGGGTGTTCGCCATCGGCTTCGTGGCGCTGCCGTTTCAGATGCGCGAGAACGCGATCTACGTCGCTGGCCCGCTCTGGCTGGTCTGCGTCAGCGCGCTGACCCACCTCGGGCTGAACACGGTCATGCCCGAGGTCGCGCCGCTGGGCTGGTGGCTGCTGGGCTCGCTGTCCATCGGCCTGCCCGTGTGGTTCGTGTGGCTGCAACGCCTGGATGCGATCGCCCGCTTCGACCGACAGCAAGAGGCCGCGCGCGAACTCAAGGCCCATGAAGACGAGCTGGCGTCAGAAGAGGCTCAAGCGGCCGCAGCGGCCTTGGCCGACATCCTGGGCGCAGCGGAAGACGCCACCGAGCCCGAACCGCACGAGACCCCTCTCGCCCGCAAGCGCCGCTTGCGCCGAGAAGCCCGCGCCCGTCAACACGCCCTGGAGGCGCACCTGGACAGCCCCGAGGCCCAGGAAGGCGCCGACAAGTACACCCGCGAGTGAGCCCGTGCGCGCGCCGGTCCCGTCCTCGACCTCGGCTGACTGGCAGGCCCTGACCTCGCCGCGCCGGCTGCCTGGCTTGAGCGCTCACGGGCAGGCCATGCTGCGGCGGCTTCGCGAGCACCCAGCGGCCCCTTGCTTCCGAGACATGAGCGGTCACCGACTCGGCGCCAGCCTGCGCTGGCAGGCCCTTTGCCGACAGCCGTGGCTGCTGCATGCCCCGGTGTCCAGCGGCACGCCCCCTGCCTGGGTCTGGCCGTGGCTGCTGGCCAACCGGCACAACGTGGCCGACTGGCCCGATTGGCGCACCCTGTCACGCGGCTGGCACCACGTCCGCACCACCTGCCGCGCCGACCTGTCGAGCCACCTGATCCGACATGTCTCGCGTCGGCACGTGCAGCGGCCCGGCGCCGACTCGCCCCTGCTGTGTTTCAGCACCAGCGGCACCACCGGCCACCCTTTGCGGGTGCCGTCGAGCCCGCTGGCTGCGGCCGCCTACGCCGTCCTGCACGAACGGGCGCTGCGCCTGCACGGCGTGCGCACGCAGGCCGGTCGCGGCGACGTCGGCATCGTGCTGGTCGGGTTTCAGCAACGCTGTTTCACCTATGTGTCGGTCAACCCCATGCGGGGCGAATGCGGCCTGGCGAAGGTGAACCTCCACCCCGGTGAATGGCGCCAACCCGCCGACCGGGCCGCCTACCTCGATGCCATGGCCCCCGAGCTCATCTCGGGCGACCCGGTCTCGCTCAGCGAGCTGGCGACACTGGCGCTGCGGCATCGCCCCCGAGCGATGCTGTCGACGTCGATGGCGATGAGCGAGGGCCTGCGGTCCCGCCTGTCCGCGCACTTCGGCTGCCCCGTCGTCGACCTGTATTCCATGAACGAAGCCGGGCCCATCGCGGCACACGTGCCCGAGGTCGATGCCTTCGTGTTGCTGCAACCTGGCCTGCACGTGGAGGTGCTCGACGACAAAGGCCGACCGGTGCCAACAGGCGAGCGCGGCGAGGTCACGCTCACCGGCGGCATCAACCCCTGCCTGCCGCTGCTGCGCTACCGCACTGGCGACCACGCCCGGCTGGTGTGGTCGCCCCTGGGCCCGGCCCTGCGCGACCTGCAGGGCCGCCCGCCGGTCAGCTTTCAGCATGCCGACGGGAGCTGGGTCAACAACGTGGAGTTGAGCCAGCGCCTGCGCCACCTCGACCTGCAGCGCCACGCCCTGCACCAGCACACCGACCGATCGCTGGTGCTGAGGCTGCAAAGCGGTGCCCCCGACATCGCCGCGGTGCACACCACCATCCGGCAGCTCCTGCGGGAGCTGCTGGGCGAGCTGCCTTTGCGCATCGAAGCCCTCGAGGCCGAAGACAAAGTCCGCCAGTACACCAGTGACCTGAAGCCGCCCCATGTCCTGGCCTGACTCGCTCGCCCTGCTGGAATGGTCGGCCACGCTGACGACCGCGCTGTGCGTGGTGCTGGCCGCCAGGCGGCACATCGCCACCTGGCCCGTGGGCATCGTCGGCAGCGCCTTGTACATGCGGCTGTTCCACGACACCCAGCTCTACGCTGACGCCACGCTGCAGCTGTTCTTCATCGGCACGGGCCTTTGGGGCTGGCGAGCCTGGCTCAGGCAGGCGCATGCCAGCGCCGCGCACGCCCCGCACGCCACACCTCGGCTGGACCTGAGTCATTGGCTGATGCTGCTGGTGCTGGGCCTGGGCGTGACGATCGCCTACGGTGCGCTGCTGGCGCACTGGACCCAGGCCTACGCGCCCTTCTGGGACTCGGCTGTGCTGGCCACCAGCGTGATCGCGCAATGGCTGCTCATGCAGGGCCGGCGCGAAACCTGGCCGTGCTGGATCCTGGTCAACACCCTCTCGGTACCGCTCTACCTGAGCCGAGGGCTGCACATCACCGCCGTGCTCTACGCCTTGCTGTGGCTCAACGCCTGGCATGGCTGGTGGGTGTGGCGCAGGCCAAGCTCATGAACACCTCGGCAAGCCACCGACTGGGCCTCGTGGTCGGCAAGTTCTCGCCCCTGCATCTGGGCCATGAGCACGTCATCGGCCGGGCGCAGCAGGCCTGCGAGCAGGTGCTCGTGCTCGGCTACAGCCAACCCAGCTTCGCGGGTTGCGAACGCGCGCGCCGCGAGGCCTGGGTGCAGCGGCGCTTTCCGGGCGTCATCAACATCCAGATCGATGACGACTGGGTGCGAGCGCGCTGCGCCGAGCGGGGACTGCCCTGGCGCCCCATGCCCGACAACCTCGCCAGCGACGAGGCCCAACAGGACTGGTTGGCCTGGCTGCTCGACGGCCCCATCGGCCTGCGCCCTGACGCCATGTTTGCCAGCGAGCCCTACCTCGGGCCCACGTGCGAACGGCTGGCACGCACCTGGGCTCAGCCCGTCACGCCGGTGAGCGTCGACCCCCATCGGGCGCGCCACCCCATCAGCGCGCGCACATTGCGCCAGGACGTCCACGCCCACCGCACATGGCTGCACGCCGACGTCTACCGCGACTTCGTGCAGCGCGTGGTCCTGCTGGGTGGCGAGTCCAGCGGCAAGACCACCCTGGCCGAGGCGCTGGCACAAGCGGAAGGCACGGTGTGGGTGCCCGAGCACGGTCGCGATCGTTGGCTGGCTTGCGGTGGCCAACTCACGCTGCAAGACCTCGTTGACATCGCCCAAACCCAGGTCGCACACGAAGAAGCACGGCTGTCCCAGGCACACCGCTGGCTGGTGTGCGACACCTCACCGCTGACAACATGGGGCTACGCGGGCTGGATGTTCCAGCAGCAGCCGCCCGAGCTGACCCAGGCGGCCATGCGCCGCTACGACCTGATCGTGCTGTGCGAGCCCGACTTCGGCTTCGTGCAGGACGGCACGCGACGCGGTGCCGACTTCCAGCGCGAGCAACACGCCTGGTACGAAGCGCAACTGCTCCAGCGGACCGAGCCCGTGCTGCGGGTGGGCGGACCCCTGGCTCAGCGGGTGGCACAGGTTCAGGCTGCCCTGGCAGAACTGAGCCAGCGTGGTGTTCAGCCCGGCGACCCGGCAGAGCCGCCAGACCCGCCAGAACCGTCCTGATCCGGTGGGTCATCGGGGCGCATCAGCCGATCTCGGTGCGCCGAGAGGATGTCATCGAGCACGCGGTCGTTGCGCTCAAAAGCCCGGCATCGCCTGCAGACCCAGCGGTGCTGCCCGGCCTGCAGGCGCGTGAGCCAACCCGAATCGTCCAGCTCTCCCGATGCCACCAGGTCCGTGAAACGGCGACAACTGATCATTGCTCGCCCCCGTCGAACCAGTTCTGCGTCAGGCACACCTGCAGCTGCTTGCGCGCACGGCTCATGCACTGCCAGTAGTCGGTCTTGCTCATGCCCAGCGTGGCGCAGATTTCATCGGCCTCGCACTCGAGCAGCTCTTTCATGCTGAAAACACGCGCCGGCTTGCTGGGCAATTTGTGCACGCAGGCGTCGACCACCGCGAAGAACTGATCCGACGCCAGCATGCCCTCGGGGGACTGCCACAGCGAGGGCTCGACCCCGGGGTGCCAGTGCCCCTTGTCGTCGAACAGGGCCTCGTCCAGGTCGCTCGACACCAACTCGCTGACAGGCTGCTCACGCCGATAACGCTGGCGCAGCCGATCGGTGATCTTGTGCTTGAGGATGCCGAACAGGTAGCTGCGCGGCTCGAGCACCGGGGGCGCATCGGCCGAAGCCGCCAGCGCAGCAGCCAGGGCCTCCTGCACGGCGTCCTCGGCATCTTCCTTGGGCTGGATGTGGAGTTGTGCGAAGCGCAGCATGGGCGTGCGCCACCGACGGGCCCAATCTGCCACGTTGTCGGCCACGTTGTCCGCCACATGGGCGGCCACGGGATCGCTGCGACGCTGGGAGGGGGGCTGTGCCATGCGCGGATTCAACCACGAACTGCCGCACCAGGCTTCTTGATCGGGCCCCACAATCGCCCCCCATGCCACCCTCACTGCCCTTCATCGCGCTCGGACTTGCCGGTCTGGCCTGGTGGTTTCAAGCACCCAGGCCCGATGCGCTGGGTCACCTTGCGCCGAGCCCGGCTCTGCCAAGTTGGTGGGGCCGCATCGGCCTGCCCACCTGGGCGCTGTGCTGGGTGGCTGCGGCGATCCTGGGCGGGTGCAGCGGTTTGCTGGATGCCTTGGGCATGACCGCCGTGGCCGCCTGCATCGGCCTGTCCTGCTGGGGGGCGCACGCCGCGATGCACGGGCCTGAGGGCGCTGCGCCGCGCTGGATGCCCTGGGCCGTTGGGGCCTTCGCGCTGGCCCTGGCGCTGCACGCCGTGCCAGGCTTTCACAACCCGCTCGTGCTCGACGGCGTCCGATGGCGGCCGGGTGATCCGGCCTTTGCCCTGAGGGCCTCGTTCGACAAGGCCAACGCGGGATTGATGCTGCTGGTGACGGTGGTAGCGCGTGGACGACCGCTGGTTTGGCGTGGGGGCCCCTCGCTCACCACCTTGGCCATCGCCTGCCTGACCCCGGCTCTGACGCTGGGACTGGGCTGGGCCTGGGGCCTGACCGAGCCAGCGTGGCGCTGGCCCCGCGTGCCCGGCCATGCCATGGCGGTGCCACTTTTTCTGCTCCTCAACCTGCTGGTCACCTGCCTGGCCGAAGAGGCATTTTTCAGGGGGCTGCTGCAGAGCGCCTTGATGAAACGGTTGTCGCCGAGCGGCTGGGGTGGCCGCTGGTGCGCCGTGGCACTGCCCGCCACCCTGTTTGGTCTGGTCCACCTGGCGGGCGGGCCGAAGATGGCCGCCCTGGCCACGATCGTCGGCCTGGGCAGCGGCTGGGTTTTCGCTCGCACCGGCCGCATCGAGACCGCGGTGTTGACCCATTTCAGCGTCAACGCGGC
>NZ_DCXA01000064.1:1242-3043 GCF_002328915.1 Aquabacterium sp. UBA2148 | reverse complement strand
CATGCCGCCGTTGCCGCACACGTACAGGTTCCAGCCCTTCTCGGTGGCGATCACGCCCACGTCCTTGCCTTGCGCCTCGGCGCATTCACGGGTGCAGCCCGACACACCGAACTTGATCTTGTGCGGGGCGCGCAGGCCCTTGTAGCGGTTCTCCAGTTCCACCGCCAGGCCGACCGAGTCATCGACGCCGTAGCGGCACCACGTGGAGCCCACGCAGGACTTCACCGTGCGCAGCGACTTGCCATACGCGTGGCCCGACTCGAAGCCGGCAGCGATGAGTTCTTCCCAGATCAGGGGTAGCTGCTCCAGGCGGGCGCCGAACATGTCCACGCGCGCACCACCCGTCACCTTGGTGTACAGGCCGTACTTCTTGGCCACCTGGCCCACGGCGATCAGGCCATCGGGCGTGACCTCGCCACCGGGCATGCGCGGCACGACCGAGTAGGTGCCGTCCTTCTGGATGTTGCCCAGGAAGTAGTCGTTGCTGTCTTGCAGCTTGGCCAGCTCGGGCTTGAGCACGAAGTCGTTCCAGACCGATGCGAGCACGCTGGCGGCGGTGGGCTTGCAGACGTCGCAGCCCAGGCCCTTGCCATGCTTGGCCAGCAGCTCGTCGAAGGTCTTGATCTGGCCGACGCGGATGAGGTGATACAGCTCCTGGCGCGAGTAGGCGAAGTGCTCGCAGAGATGGTTGTTGACCTCCATGCCCTGGCGCTTCATCTCGAACTTCATCACCTGGGTGACGAGCGGCACGCAGCCGCCGCAGGTCGCGCCGGCCTTGGTGCAGGCCTTGAGCTTGGCGATGTCGGTGGCGCCTTCGCCCACGGCCGCGCAAATTTGGCCCTTGGTCACGCTGTTGCACGAGCAGATCTGGGCGCTGTCGGGCAGGGCTTCGACGCCCAGGCCCGGCTTGGCCTTGCCGTCGCTCGAAGGCAGGATCAGGAACTCGGGGTCGGCCGGCAGGGCGATGCCGTTGAGCGCCATCTGCAGCAGGGTGCCGTATTCATCGGCGTTGCCGACCAGCACGGCGCCCAGCAGCTTGGTGCCATCGGCGCTGACGACGATCTTCTTGTAGACCTGCTTGACCTCGTCCACGTACTGGAACGAACGGCTGCCTGGGGTCTTGCCGTGGGCGTCGCCGATGGAGGCCACGTCCACGCCCATCAGCTTGAGCTTGGTGCTCATGTCGGCGCCAGTGAAGGCGGCGCTGGCGTCACCCGCGATGTGCTTGGCGGCCACGCGGGCCATGTCGTAACCGGGGGCCACGAGACCGAAGGTCTGGTCGTGCCAGGCCGCGCATTCGCCCACCGCGTAGATGTGGTGGTCGCTGGTGCGGCAGTGTTCGTCGATGGCGACGCCACCGCGCGCGCCCACGGCCAGCACGCTCTGGCGGGCCAGTTCGTCGCGCGGGCGGATGCCGGCCGAGAACACGATCATGTCGGTCTCGAGGTGGCTGCCGTCTTCGAACACCATGCGGTGGCGGTGCATGGCGCCATCGACGATCTTGACGGTGCTGTGGCTGGTGTGCACGTGCACGCCCAGGTCTTCGATCTTGTTGCGCAGCACGCGGCCGCCGCCTTCGTCGACCTGCACGGCCATCAGGCGCGGGGCGAACTCGACGACGTGGGTGTCCAGGCCCATGTCGCGCAGGGCCTTGGCACATTCCAGGCCCAGCAGGCCGCCGCCGACCACGACGCCGGACTTGGACTTGGCGCCCGAGGCCTTCATCTTGTCGAGGTCTTCGATGGTGCGGTAGACGAAGCAGTGCTCGCGGTCGCGGCCGGGGATGGGCGGCACGAAGGGG
>NZ_DCXA01000064.1:0-1133 GCF_002328915.1 Aquabacterium sp. UBA2148 | reverse complement strand
TGGGGTTCGAGCCGGTGGCCAGCACCAGCTTGTCGTAGACGATTTCTTCGCCATCGACGGTGGTGACGGTGTTGGTGCGGCGCTCGATCTGGGCGGCTCGGGCGGCCAGGCGCAGGTCGAAGCCGGTGCGGTCGAAGAAGCCGGGTTCAACGACGGAGAGCTCCTCGGCGGTCGTGCCCGAGAAGTAGGCCGACAGGTGGACGCGGTCGTAGGCGGGGCGGGGCTCTTCGCAGAGCACGGTCACCTGGGCGCCGGTCAGGCCGGTTTCGGCGAGGCTTTCCAGGAATTTGTGGCCGACCATGCCGTGGCCAACAACGACGATTTTCATGATTGCTCCAGAGAAGACGAGGACGTGCAGGTGGGGACCGACGTGAAACGCCAGTGCCGACTGAGTCCGCCGTCGTCAGCGGGAGTCGTGCATGACCGGGGCGACTTCACCACCGGGTCGGATGCGTCAACTCATGCAAGCGCCGTGCCGGTTTGCTTCAGCAGGCAGAGCAGGTTCATGAACGGGTTTAATGCACCGTCGCGGTGCATTTTTGGTCTTGCTGCCCCGAGTGTGAGGCAGCAAGGCACGCTGAAGGTGCGTCAGCGGTAGAAGGCTTCGACCTTGCCCTTGAGCTTGATGCACATGGGACGGCCCTTGCGGTCCAGCGTCTTGCCAGCGGGCACCTTGACCCAGCCTTCGCTGACGCAGTATTCCTCGACGTCGTTGCGCTCCTTGTCGTTGAAGCGGATGCCGATGTCATGCTGGAACACGGCAGCGACGTGGTGCGGGCTGCGCGGGTCGATCGAGAGGCGGTCGGGCAGTTCGGGGCGTTCGGTCTGACTCATGGTGTTCGGTGCCCGGCTGGGCTGGGTGTGGGCAAGGTGGCGGCGCCTGAGGGCGCCTGCGCGAAGGGCGACAGTGTACCGAGCCGCAGGTGTGGTGGGGGCTCAGCCCGGGCGAGCGGGGTAGCTGAAGGCCAGCAGGTGCGCCGCGTTGACGCTGAAATGGGTCAACACCGCGGTCTCGATGCGGCCGGTGCGAGCGAAAACCCAGCCGCTGCCCAGGCCGACGATCGTGGCCAGGGCGGCCATCTTCGGCCCGCCCGCCAGGTGGACCAGACCAAACAGGGTGGCGGGCAGTGCCA
>NZ_DCXA01000297.1:0-9601 GCF_002328915.1 Aquabacterium sp. UBA2148 | reverse complement strand
GACGAGGGCTGAGCCCTCGCCGATCGAGCGCCGACAAGCGCCGGCTCAGTCGCTCACAGCAGCTCACAGCCGCACAGCCTTGCCCACAAACAGGATGGGGCCCGAAGGCTTGTTGTAAGGCGAGCCGCCCGCCGGCTCCAGCGTCAGCTCGAACAAGGTGCGGTCGGCCAGGCCAGGCAGCTGGCCCTTGGGCACCACCACCACCTGGCCGGGCTTGACCAGGCCCAGCGAGGTCGGGCCTGCCGCGCCTTCCGGCTTGGTCCAGAACTGCATGGTCTTGCCCTCGGGGATGGCTGCGCCTTCGCCCACCTGCACCAGGCGGATGGCGTCGGTGCCCACGGTTTCCACGATCCAGCCGGTGGCCGCGTTGTCGGGCGACTGCAGCACCGCCAGGTAACGCGGCGCCTGCGCCTGGGCCTGCTCGACACCCGCCGGGGGCGCCACCAGCGTGCGCACCAGCAGCACCGACATCACCACCGCTGCGGCCACCGCGCCGCCGCTGAGCCAGCGCCAAAAGCGCACGCTTGACCACAGCGCGTCGTTGGCCGCGAGGCCATCTGCGGACGACATCGGGACGGTCACGAGCTGCGATGCCCCATTGAGTCGCGCCGCAATGCGCGCCCACAGCTCGGGCGGCACCACCACGGGCTGAAGGCGGCGGGTCAGGCCCAGCAAGCGGTCTTGCCAGGCGTACACCTCGCGACGCAAGCCTTCGTCACCCGACATGGCCGATTCGAAAGCCAGTCGCTCGCTGGCGTTCAGCGTGCCCAGCACGTACTCGCCGGCCTCGGCCGTGCGTTCATTCGGGTCTTGGGTGTTCATGACAGGCACTCCTTGAGCGCGATCAGCCCACGGCGGATCCAGGACTTGATGGTGCCCACGGGCTTGGCCCGGCGTGCGGCGATCTGCTCATGCGTGTAGCCCTCGACGAAGGCCTCGATCACGCACTCGCGCTTGGGGTCATCGAGTTGCGACAGGCAGTGCGCCAGCGCCGCCTCGTCGTGCGGCAGCTCCTCGGCGTCCGGGCTGGGCAGGGCCTCGGCCAGCGACTGGTAGTCCTCGCCCAGGTTCAGCTCGGGGCGCACGCGCCTGACCTCGTCGAGCGCGCGGTGGCGGGCCACGGTGTAGATCCACCCCCGGCCCGAGCCCAGCTCGCGGCGGAAAGTGCCCGCCTTCTGCCAGATCTGCAGGAAGGCATCCTGGAGGACGTCCTGCGCCAGGTCGGCATCGCGCACGATGCGCAAAATCACCGCCAGCAACCAGGCGGCTTCTCGGTCGTACAGGGCGCGCAGGGCGAAACGTTCGCCGCGGGCGCAGGCTTCAAGGGCGGCTTCGTGATCGAAGTCAGCTGCCAAGGTGGCGGATGGGTCCGTCATGGGTGGGGTCACGCTGGGTTGAGGCGGAGGTCGACAGTCGCCTCCTGCTCACTCTACGGGCTCCAGGCCGATGCGGATGCACCCTGCTCGCAAGAATTGCCGAATCCGGCGCGCACCCCCTGCCTGGCCAGCGACGCCTCACCCAGGAAGCGCGGGCGAGCGGGCCGAGTGGCCCCTCGCCACCCCACTCACAGCAGGATGATGTCGTCGTAGCAGGACAGCACCTCTTCGGCGTCGTCCTGGCATTGCCAGCCCAGCTTGGGCCAGCCACCGGCGTGCATGCAGGCGGCGAAGAGTTGTTCGGGTTGGGTGCACTGGGTCGGGTTCATGGTGAGGTCCTTCCTGGCTGACGCGTGAACATCCACGCACCCCAATGGTGGGCAACGGCGCACGTTCAATGTTGCGGGTGATCCCTTTGCTGCACCGCCAACCGATGGGCAACCCGCCCACCCGAACAAGGGGAGGGGTGTCCACCCTGCCGGGTGTTGCTCCCCATGCAACGCGTTTCATGTGCATTCGCTCGCCATTTCCCCGAATTCAAGGGGGGCGCGCTGAGGTTTGACAGCGCTCAGCCGATATCTCCATCAGCTCCTGAACGATTCACCATGCAAGCCGACTGCCCCGTTGACCTGTTCCCGCTGGATGAAAACCGTCGCCTCGCCGCCCTGCGCGCGCTGGCGATCCTGGACACCGAACCGGAGACCGACTTCGACGCCCTGACCCGGCTGGCCGCGCATGCCTTGGCCGCGCCCATCGCCGTCATCGGTTTGATGGACAGCCACCGACTGTGGTTCAAGTCCCGCGTGGGGCTGGAGGTGCCCGAGCTCGACCGCCAGGTCGCCTTTTGCTCGCACACCATCACCCAGCCCGGTCGATCGCTGGTCATCCCGGACCTGCTGGACGACGCCCGCTTCACCGATCACCCCCTGGTCACGGCCGGGCCGCGCCTGCGCTTTTACGCCGGGGCGCCCCTGATCGATGTCAGCGGTGCGGTGCTGGGCACGCTGGCCGTGCTCGACACCACCCCGCGTGCGTTCACGGCCGAGCAGGAAAGCGCCCTGCACGACCTGGCCGAGCTCGTGATGTGCGCCCTGCGCGCGCGCCACCAGGCCCACCAGCTCAAGCACCTGGCCATGACCGACCACCTCACGGGCTTGGCCAATCGGGTGCACTTCGAGCGGGCCCTCGATGCCGAGTTCGGCCGTGCCGTGCGCCAGGGCGAGCCCTTCACCTTGCTGCTGCTCGACCTCGATGGCTTCAAGGCCGTCAACGACGGCTTCGGCCACGCCGCTGGCGACGAAACGCTCAAGGAAGTCAGCCAGCGCCTGCTGACCCAGGTGCGCGCCGGCGACGTGCTGGCCCGCCTGGGCGGCGACGAGTTCGGCGTGCTCATGCGAGATGGCGACACCGAGTCGGCCCAGGCCCTGGCGCGGCGCATCGTGCGCGCGGTGTCACAGCCCATCAAGCTGAGCAGCGGCGACGAGGTGGGGGTGGGCGTGTCGGTCGGCATGGCCGCCTACGCCGACGACGTCACCTCGGTGCGCAAGCTGGTGTCGCAGGCCGACCAGGCCCTGTACGAGGCCAAGAAGCAGAACGAGCGGCGCTGGAAGATGTTCGTGGGCATGCGGGCCTGACGCCCAGCCGTCACGGAGCCTTCACGGAGCCGAGGCCGCGCAGCAGCCGGGGCCGCTCAGGCCGCCTTGTCCTGCCCGCCGCCCTGGCGCTTGGCCGCCAGGGTCTGGCGCGTGCGCTCGTTGATGAAGCGCAGCTCGGTCAGCGAGGCCTCGATCTGGGCGCGCTTGGCTTCGAGCTCGGCGATGGCGGCGTCCGTCTTCTCGATCACCCAGCTCAGCTGCTGGATGCGGCCCTCGCCATGCTGGCCATACATGTCCAGGTAGTGCTTGATCTCGGCCAGCGGCGTGCCCAGCGACTTGGCACGCAGGATGCGCATCAGCCGAGCGCGGTCGATCTGGCTGTAGACGCGCGTGCCATTGATGCGGCGCGGCGCCAGCAGGCCTTTGGTTTCATAAAAGCGCAAGGCGCGCGGCGAGACCTTGTAGCGCTCGCAGACCTCGGCGATGCCCATGATGGCGTCGGTGTCCCGGTCGTCGTGGTCTTCCAGGGCCCAGGACGGCGGCACGCCGGTTGCGACTTCACCGATGGATGACTCTGGCTTGGATTTCACGGGGTGCCCCACTGCATTGACCTGGCTGATTCGCTGAAGATGCCGATGGTACGACAAGCACGACATCGCGCTGCCGCCCACCGTCACCGGCTGACCTTCAGCAGGTTAAGGGAAGCAGCCGCACCATGACATAGGTAGCTCACCTCATAGGCATGCAAATTACGTGCGCGTCAGCTTCATGGTCATCAGCGCAGCGTTTGCCGTGCGCAGCGTCACACCCGGCGCGAGCCTTGCGCACGTAAGATCCCGGGATGGAGCCCTCAACGTCACCCGACCAGGTCGACCTCGCCGCCACGGCCGAGAACGCAGACATGGCCGGGTTGCGCAGCCAGGCCCTGCGCTACCGCGCCGCGTTCGAGCTGTCGGCACATGGCCAGGCTTTGGTCGACCTGACGGGGCGCTTCCTGGAGGTCAACGCCAGCCTGTGCGAGATCCTGGGCTACAGCCCGGCCGAGTTGCTGAACCGGCGCTTCCTGGACATCACCCACCCGGACGACCAGGCCGACGGCCTTCAGGCTGCGGTCGATCTGCGCTCGGGCAAGCTCCAGCGCTACCGCTGCGAAAAGCGCTACCTGCGCCCCGACGGCCGCACCGTGTGGGCCCAGGTCACCTCGCACCTGGCCCGCGACGCCGATGGCCAGCCGCAGTACTTCGCCACCGCCATCGAAGACATCACCGAGCGCAAGGCCTCGGAGCTGGCGATGCGCGAGCGCGAAGCCCTGCTCAGCAGCATGGGCAAGTTCGTGCCCGGCCTGATCCACAAGATCGGCTTTGACGCCAATGGCCGCGCGCGCTTTCTCTACATCAGCGACCGGGCGATGGAGATGTTCGAGCTGCCGCACGAGTTGATGGAGCGCGACTACCACGCCCACCACGCGCGCGTGCACCCCGACGACCAGGCCTACGTCAAGCGCCTGGCCACCGCGCCCAAGCCCGGCGCCCTGCTGCACCCGGTCGACTTCGAGTACCGCGTGATCCTGCCCAGCAAGGGGCTGCGCGTGTACGGCGGTCACGCCATCCCCGTGACCGAAGAGGACGGCAGCGTGGTCTGGTACGGCCACACCGCCGACGTGACCGACAAGAAGGCGCTGCTGAAGGCGCGCATGGCGGCCCAGGTTGCCCAGGACGCCAACCTGGCCAAGAACGAATTCCTCTCGCGGGTGAGCCACGAGCTGCGAACGCCACTCAACGCCGTCATCGGCTTTGCGCAGTTGCTGCGCCTGAGCTCGGCCGGGCAGCTCAACGCCGCGCAGCGCCAGCATGTGGAGCACATCGAAAGCGCCGGCTCGCACCTGCTGGGCATCATCAGCGACGTGCTCGACCTCTCGCGCATCGAAGCCGGCAACCTGCCGCTGCTGGCGCAGCCCTGTCAGGCGGCCGCGCTGCTCAACGAAGCCTGCCACCTGGTCGCCCCCTTGGCACGCGGCAGCGGCATCGCCTTGCACGCCCCGGTGATCAGCGACCACACGCCGATCCAGGTGGACCCCATGCGCCTGCGCCAGGTGCTGGTCAACCTGCTGAGCAACGCCATCAAGTACAACCGGCCACAAGGTCACGTCACGCCAAGGGTCTGGGCCGAAGGTGGCCTGGTGGCCATCGCCATCGACGACACCGGCAAAGGCCTGAACGCCGAGCAACAAGCGCACCTGTTCGAGCCCTTCAACCGCCTGGGGGCCGAGCGCACCGGGGTCGAAGGCACCGGCATCGGGCTGGTGATCGTGCGCAAGCTGCTCGAAGCCATGCAGGGCCGGCTGGAGGTGCGCAGCCAGCCTGACAAGGGCTCGAGCTTCATCGCCTGGGTGCCCCAAGCCAGTGGCGCGTCGGCAGGCGCCGAAGTCGGCTCTGCGGCCGACCCGGCGCACCTGGCTGCACGCGCCGCCACGGGCACCGAGCTGCGCGTGCTCTACGCCGAAGACAACGACATCAACGCCGAGCTGGTGCTGGAGGTGCTCAAGCTGCGCCCCGGCTGCCTGGTGCGCGTGGCCACCAGCGGCGCCGAGGCCCTGGCCATGGCGCGCGAGCAAGCGCCCGACCTGTTCCTGCTGGACATGCACCTGGGCGACATGAGCGGCTTCGAGCTCACCCGCCAATTGCAGGCCGAACCCTCGCTGCAAGGCGTGCCCCGGGTGGCCTTCTCGGCCGACGCCATGCCCGATCAGATCCACCGCGCGCGCGACCACGGTTTCTCGGGTTACCTGACCAAGCCGCTGGACGTGGCCGCCCTGCTCGCCTGCGTGGACGAGCACACCGAGCGCGTGCGCAGCCTGCGACAAGCTAGGTAGTTCACCCAAGCAGGATTTGGTTGACGTTAACGTCAACCGCGCATACATTGGCGGTGACTCATCACGGATCACCCTCAAGATGCCCGCCCTGCGCTCCGCCCTCAACCCGCAGTCCGACGCCTTCCAAAGCAACACCGCCCGCATGCAGGAGCGGCTGGACCAGGTCCGCGCCCTCGAATCCCAGGTGCGCGAAGGCTCGGCCTCCAAGCGCGAGAAGTTCGACAAACGCGGCCAGTTGCTGCCGCGCGAACGCGTCGCCCGCCTGATCGACCGCGGCACGCCCTTCCTGGAGCTGTCCACCCTGGCCGGCCTCGGCATGCACGACGACGACGGCAAGAAGAGCGTGCTGGGCGGCGGCACCATCATCGGCATCGGCGTGGTGGCGGGCAAGCGCTGCCTGGTCACCGCCTCCGATTCGGCGCTCAAGGGCGGCACCATCTCGCCCATGGGCTTGAAGAAGGGCCTGCGCGCCCAGGAGATCGCCCGCGAGAACAAGCTGCCGCTGATCGGCCTGGTCGAGTCCGGTGGCGCCAACCTGATGTACCAGGCCGACATCTTCGTGGACGGCGGCAAGAGTTTTGCCAACCAGGCGCGCCTGAGCGCCATGGGCATCCCGCAGATCGCGGTGGTGCACGGCTCGTCCACCGCTGGCGGCGCCTACCTGCCTGGTTTGTCCGACTACGTGGTGCTGGTCAAGGGCCGCTCGAGCATCTACCTGGCCGGCCCGCCGCTGGTCAAGGCCGCCATCGGCGAAGACGCCACCGACGAAGACCTGGGCGGCGCCGAGATGCACGCCAGCGTGACTGGCCTGGGCGAGTACCTGGCCGACAACGACGCCCACGCCATCGCCCTGACGCGCGACCTGGTCGACAAGCTGCGATGGGACGCGGTGCGCGAGCAACCCACCGTGCCCACCCCGTTGTACAACGAGCAGGAGCTGCTGGGCTGCATCCCCGCCGACGACCGCGAGCCCTTCGACACCCGGGAGGTCATCGCCCGCATCGTCGACGGCTCCGACTTCCTGGAGTTCAAGGCCAACTACGGCAGCGAAACGCTGTGCGGCCACGCCCGCATCAACGGCCACCTGGTCGGCATCCTGGGCAACAACGGGCCCATCCAGCCGCAGGGTTCGACCAAGGCGGCGCAGTTCATCCAGCTGTGCGACCAATCCGGCACGCCGCTGGTCTTCCTGCAGAACACCACCGGCTACATGGTGGGCTCGGCGGCTGAACATGGCGGCGCCATCAAGCACGGCTCCAAGATGATCCAGGCCGTGGCCAACGCCCGGGTGCCCAAGTTCACCATCGTGCTCAATGGCTCGTTCGGTGCCGGCAACTACGGCATGTGCGGCCGTGGGTTCGACCCGCGCTTCATCTTCAGCTGGCCCTCCGCCCGCGTGGCCGTGATGGGCGGCGCGCAAGCCGCCAAGGTGATGGAGATCGTCACGCGCGGCAAGATGGAACGCGCCGGCATGCCTGTCAACGACGCGATGCTCGAAGGCATGTCGGCCGAGATCAAAAAGCGCCTGGACGCCGAGAGCAACGTGCTGTTCGGGACTGCCCGCCTGTGGGACGACGGCGTGATCGACCCGCGCGACACCCGCCGCGTCCTCTCGCTGTGCCTGGACCTGGCACGCGACGCCGACCAGCGCCAGCTGCGCGGCAACACCTTCGGCGTGGCCCGCTTCTGAGCCACCCGCCCCTTCTGCACCGATTCACTGGCCATCCCGCCACCACGACCAGGCGCCGCCCACTTCCCAACAGAGCGCCCCACCGAAGACCCGAGGAGCAAACCCATGCAATTCACCGCCGAACACCGCGCCCTGGCCGAAACCGTCAAGCGCTTCTGCGAACAAGAGATCAACCCCCACGTCAAGGAGTGGGAGGCCGCCGAGATCTTCCCCGCCCACGAGGTCTTCAAGAAGATGGGCAAGCTGGGCCTGCTGGGCGTCAAGTACGACACCGCCTACGGCGGCATGGGCCTGGACTTCTCCTACTCGATGGTGGTGGCCGAAGAGCTGGGCGCCATCCCCTGCGGCGGCGTGCCCATGGCCATCGGCGTGCAGACTGACATGTGCACCCCCGCCCTGCACCGCTTCGGCTCCGATGAGCTCAAGAAGGAATACCTGGCCCCGGCGATTGCCGGCGACATGGTGGGCTGCATCGGCGTGTCCGAAGCCGGCGGCGGCTCCGACGTGGCCGCGCTGAAAACCACGGCCCGCACCGAAGGCGACGACTACGTCATCAACGGCAGCAAGATGTGGATCACCAACGCCACGCAAGCCGACTGGTGCTGCCTGCTGGCCAACACCTCCGAAGGCCCGGTGCACAGCAACAAGTCGCTGATCATCGTGCCGATGGATGCCAAGGGCATCACCACGCAGAAGATCAAGAAGATCGGCATGAACTCGTCGGACACGGCGCAGATCTTCTTCGACAACGTGCGCGTGCCCCGCCGCAACCTCATCGGCACCGAAGGCGCGGGCTTCATGATGCAGATGATCCAGTTCCAGGAAGAGCGCCTGTACGGTGCGGCCAACTCCCTGAAGATGCTGGACAAGCTGATCGACCTGACCATCGAGTACTGCAAGGAACGCCACACCTTCGGCTCGCCCCTGATCAACAACCAGGTCATCCACTTCCGCCTGGCCGAGCTGCGCACCGAGGTCGAGCTGCTGCGCTCGCTGACCTACCGCGCGGTTGACGAGTACGTGCAAGGCAAGGACGTCACCAAGCTGGCCTCGATGGCCAAGCTCAAGTGCGGCCGCCTGATCCGCGAAGTGGCCGACAGCTGCCTGCAGTACTGGGGCGGCATGGGCTTCACCTATGACAACCCCGTCTCGCAGGCTTACCGCGACGGCCGCCTGGTCTCGATCGGCGGTGGCGCCGACGAAATCATGCTCGGGATCATCTGCAAGTTCGAAGGCACCCTGCCCAAGAAGGCGCGCTGAGCCCCACCACAAGGCCCCGTCAGAGGGTCTGCCTTTCAACGACGCTGTCACCTTCAACCGACCGCCTCCATGCCCTACACCACCATCCAGGTCCAGACCACGCAAGGCGTCTGCACCCTCACGCTCAACCGCCCCGAGGTGCGCAACGCCATGTCGCTGGCCATGGTCAGCGAGCTGCTGGCCGCGCTGAAGTCCGCCGAACAGGACACCAGCGTGCGCGCGGTGGTGGTGCGGGGCAGCGGCGGGCACTTCTGCGCGGGCGGCGACATCTCCGACATGGCCCAAGCCCGCATGAAGCTGGCGCAGATGCAGGCCGCACCCGATCCGGTCGAAGGCCTGAACCCGGTGGCCGAGACCAACGCCGCTTTCGGTCGCCTGTGCCTGGCCTACGCCCGCTCGCCCCTGCCCATCGTCACCGTGCTCGAAGGCACGGTGATGGGCGGTGGCTTCGGTCTGGCCTGCGTGTCCGACGTCAGCCTGGCGCTGGACACCGTGGCCTTCCGCCTGCCCGAGACCTCGCTGGGCATCATCCCGGCGCAGATCGCGCCCTTCCTGGTCGAGCGCCTGGGTTACGCCGAGGCCAAGCGCCTGTCGGTGACCGGAGCCAAGGTCAACGCCACCGAAGCGCTGACGCTGCGCTTGGTGCACGAGGTGCACAGCAACACCGACGAACTCGAAGGCGCGCTGCAACGCACGCTCGCCAGCATCCTGGCCTGCGGCCCGCAAGCCATCGCCACCACCAAGGGCCTGTTGGCCCGCGCCCGCCTGACCCCGCCGGAACAACTGGTGGAAGACGCCGCGCAGCTGT
>NZ_DCXA01000246.1:0-3856 GCF_002328915.1 Aquabacterium sp. UBA2148 | reverse complement strand
CCACCAGCAAACCCAACACCACGAGCGGCCAAAGCCCCGCCCGGCCCGCCCATGCGGCGTATGGCGTCACACCGGCTTGCCCCTGCACTTCGGCCAACAGCACGCCACGCGTCTGCCCTGGCATGCGTTGCACGACGCGTCCCAGGTGATCGATGACAACGGTCGCCCCCGTGTTGGTCGATCGAATGGTCGGGACCTGGAATTCCAGCGAGCGCATGCGCGCGATCTGCAGGTGCTGATGGATGGCCACCGTGTCACCGAACCAGGCCAGGTTGCTCACGTTGGCGAGCATCGTCGGGGCAGTTTCCGCGTGCACGAAACGACTCGCAAGCTCCTCGCCAAACAAGTCCTCGTAGCAGATGTTGGGGCCAACGCGCTGCCCCTTGACCACGAAGGATGGTGCCGAGAGCGGGCCGCGAGAAAAGTCCCCCAGAGGCATGTTCATCATGTTGACGAACCAGCGAAAGCCCAGCGGGATGAATTCACCAAATGGCACCAGGTGGTGCTTGTCGTAGCGATATGGCTGAGCCAGCTCCGGCGACAGCCCCACCACCGAGTTGGTGTAGCCCGATTCCAGGCTGCCCAGCGGCATCCCGATCAGCGCTGCGCGCCCTTGGCCTGACCCGAACATCGCACGCAGGCCATCCCAGTAGCCCTCGGGCAATTGCTCCGGCAGCAGCGGGATCGCCGTTTCGGGCGCCACCACCAGGTCGGCTTGCACCTGCTGCAACTGCTGCCCATGCCAGACCAGCATGTTGCCGAGCATCCGGGCATCGAACTTTTCGTCCTGGGCGACATTGCTCTGCAGCAACGCGACTTTCAAGGGTTGCCCATGCGGGTGGGTGTGTGGCGCAGGCGACCAGGCGGCCAGCCCGATGCTCAAGCCCAGCAAGGGCAAGGGCATCAGCCAGCGGGCCTTCGTGTGCCGGGGCGTGCCAAATGCGCCCAGAGCGGCCAACGCCACCAACGTGGCCCAGATGCAGCCCAAGCCGTAGACACCCACCCAGGGCGCCAGAAGGGCCCAGGGCGTGTCGATCAAGGCATAGCCACTGGCCCCCCAGGGAAAGCCGGTGAATATCAGCGCCCGCGCCAACTCGGCCAGCAGCCAAAGCCCGCCGAACAGCGTCGCATCGCGCCAGGGCGAGCCGCACCGAAAACGTTGCCACGCGGCCCCGGCAAGTGCCATGTAGCCCGACAGCGCCAGGCAAAGCAGGACCACCGCCAGCGCCGACAACCAGGCAGGCAGGCCACCAAAGTGGTGGAGGCTGACGAACATCCAACCCGTCGCGCCCACCAGCCAGACACTCGCGTGCAGCCAGGCCACCAACGCCGCTGCGCGCACCTTCGTTTGCCCGGCCAGCAGGCACACCAGCCAAGCCGCTGCAGCCGTTTGAAGCACCGCCGGCAAGGCCGCATGCAAGCCAGCCACCCACGGCGACAAGGCCAGGGCTTGGAGCCCACCCGAGAGCAGGGCCAGCCACCAGCGAGGCGCCGTCAACCGATCATGCGCCTGCCCGAAAGAGACCGAACCCGCCACCTCAGGCATGCTCGGCCGCATCGGCCGGCCCGGAGACAGACGTCACCTTGAACCAACGCACGGAGCCGCCGCGGGCGAGCATCACCGAGAAGCGCAAGCCGCCCAGCTCGACCACCTCGCCTCGGCGAGGCACCCGTCCCAACTCATGCGCCACCAGGCCGCCAATCGTGTCGAAATCGTCCTGGGACAACTGTGCCTGGAAGGCCTCGTTCACATCGGCGATGAGCGCATCGCCCGCCACCCGCTGGCTGCCATCGGCCAGCGTGAAGATGCTCGACTCGCCGTCGTCGTCGTCGAACTCATCTTCGATCTCGCCGACGATCTCCTCGAGCACGTCTTCGATGGTGATGAGACCGGCCGTCTTGCCGAACTCGTCGATGACGATGGCCAGGTGGCTGCGGTTGGAGCGAAATTCACGCAGCAACTCGTTGAGCCCCTTGGATTCGGGCACGAAGTAAGGCGCCCGCAGCAGCGTGCGCAGGTTCAAGTCCGGCGAGCGCTGCAACTTGAGCAGGTCTTTGGCCATCAGCAGGCCGATGATGTTGTCGCGGCTGTCCTGGTAGACCGGGAAGCGAGAATGACCCGTGTCGATGACGGACGCCAGCAGCTCCTCGTACGGCGCGTCGATGTCGAGCATGTCCATGCGACGCACGGCCACCATGACGTCGCCAGCCGTCATGCCAGCCATGCGGATCACGCCCTCGAGCATGACCCGGGACTCGGGCTCGATCAGCTCGCGGTGCTCGGCTTCGGCCAGGGTGCGGATGAGTTCAGCCGTGGAGTCCGGTCCTGGCGAGATGAACTCGACGAGGCGGACAAACAGGCTGCGGGGGTCCCGCGCAAGGGGACGCCGGTCGACCCGAGGCGGTCGACTAGGGGAAGGTTCGGACACGGCAGGGGTGTCGTGGTTGGGATGCCGCAAGAATAACCCATCGACACCGGGCGACGTCAGCACCCTGGTGACACCCGCCAGGGTGGGCCCAAACCGGCCTACACTAGCCCCATGAGCCTGATCCCCGTCACCATCCTCACCGGCTTCCTGGGCGCCGGCAAGACCACCCTGCTCAAGCGCGTGCTCACCGAAGCCCATGGCCAGAAGATCGCCGTCATCGAAAACGAGTTCGGCGAAGAAAACATCGACAACGAGATCCTCGTGGCCGACACCGAAGAGCACATCGTCCAGATGAGCAACGGTTGTGTCTGTTGCACGATCCGGGAAGACCTGCGGGAAACGCTGTCCGACCTGGTCAAGCAAAAAAAGGCCGGCACCCTGAATTTCGAGCGCGTGGTCATCGAAACCACCGGCCTGGCCGACCCTGGCCCCGTGGCCCAGACTTTCTTCATGGACGACGAGATCGCCGAGCACTACCTGCTCGACGCCATCGTCACGCTGGTGGACGCCAAGCACGGCGACCAGCAACTCGACACCCGCCAGGAAGCACGCCGTCAGGTGGGCTTTGCCGACCTGATCTTCATGAGCAAGTCCGACCTGGTCGATGGCGCGCAAGCCGACGCCCTGTCCCACCGCATCAAGCACATGAACCCGCGCGCCCCGCAAAAGCGCGTGCACTTCGGTGAGGTGCCCATCAAAGAGGTCTTCGACCTCAAGGGCTTCAACCTCAACGCCAAGCTGGACATCGACCCGGACTTCCTGACCGAAGGCCATGGTCACGCGCACAAGCACGACCACGGCCATGACCATGACTGCGGCCACGATCACGCCCACGGCGAGCACTGCGACCACCCGCATCACCACGCCCACGACGACGACGTCAAGTCCTTCGTCTACAAGGCCAGCAAGCCCTTCGACGCCACCAAGCTGGAGGACTTCCTGGGTTCCATGGTGCAGATTTACGGCCCTCGGATGCTGCGCTACAAAGGTGTGCTGCACGTCAAGGGGATCGACAAGAAGGTGGTCTTTCAGGGCGTGCACCAGTTGATGGGCAGCGACACCGGCCCCAAGTGGGCGCCCGGCGAGACCAAACAGAGCAAGATGGTCTTCATCGGCATCGACATCCCCCAGGACCTGTTCAAGGCAGGCCTGGATCAATGCCTGGCCTGATCAGGCTTGGTTTCTAGGGATAGCCTGGGGAGTCCAGTCAAAGACCATGGCTACAATCCGCGCGCTTCCCAAGGGTGGACAAACCCGACGGTTGGCACTTCAGTCTGGAGCAGGCCCCACATCAGGAGCCTGAATCCGGTCACCCCCCTGTCTGTGGATCACGCAATTCGGGAAGGAGGATCCTGTGACGAAAACCACCGCCTCTGGCACCAAGGCTGCCGCCAAGTCGGCCGGCGCCAAGTCGGCTGCACCAGCCA
>NZ_DCXA01000256.1:1024-6637 GCF_002328915.1 Aquabacterium sp. UBA2148 | reverse complement strand
TGCGCTTTGGCTGGCGCGTGGCCGAGCGGCTCTACATGATGAAGGTCGAGCGCGAATACGAACTGCTGGCGATGGACGCCGCCGCTCGCCTGCAAGCCACGCTGGCGCGCTGGCCCACGCTGGAGCAGGTGTTCTCGCAGCGCGACATCGCTTCTTATGTGGGCGTCACGCCCGTGCACCTGAGTCGACTGAGGACCTCGAAATCAACGGGGCAGGCCAAGGCAGGGTTGCCAGCGCCAGGAAGCCCCCCATCACGTTGATGAGCTTGAGCCAGCCCAGCGCCTCGCCCACAACCGGTGTTGCCGCCAGGGCCAGCGCTGCGGCCCCCACCGGCAACTGCCAGCCAATCAAACTGATGCGAAACAGGCGCCAGGGCAAGGCTTCGAACCACAGCGCCACGCCCAAGAGGCAAAAGGCCACGTGGCCCATCAACCACTTCACCGAACTCAGCCATTCACGCGACACCATGGTGTCGTAGCCGATGGCCTGGCCTTGCTCGACCGCATGCAGCAGGCTGAGCACATGGTGGTTCTCGATGGCGTCCAGCAGGCCGACGGCCACAGCCATGCCGACGACCCATGGGCCGAGCGCGTGCATGCGCGCTGCAGCCGGCGCGCAGGCTCGCAAGCGCTGCACCAGCAGGAGCGTGGTCGTCACATAACACGCGATGAACACGTCGTCGAACACGGTCAGCCACCGCAGGTGCTGGGCATGGGCCAAGAAAGACTCGGCCCAGAAAGCCGGCGACGAAACACGCTCGAAGTGCTGCACGTTCAGCCCGGTGGCCCACGACCAGCTCAGCATGGCCAGCAGGCAAAGGGCGCTGGCCGCTGCAAAGGCACGCAACAGCGCGAGCGACGGCGCGGCAGCCGAGGCATCGCCTTCTGCTGAGGCCAAAGGCCTGGCGCCCTCCAGGGGCGGTTGGTTGATGGCAAGGGAAGGCATGCGTGACTCCTGTTCAATGAGGGAGCCCGCAGTCTGGCCGGCAGGGCCAGCCGGCGCATTAACCCATGTTCACGCTGGCAGCGTCGTCACCGCCAACGCAGCCACCACACCGATCAAACTTCCAGGTTGTCGATCAAGCGGGTGGTGCCCAGCTTGGCGGCCACCAGCGTGACCAACGGTGTGGCCGCCAGCCCTTGCGCCAGCTCTTGCACCGTGGCGGGGTGCAGGTCCTTCTGGCGGCGCACCATCACGTAATCAGGTGCCCAGCCACGCGAGCGCAAGCTGTCCATGGCGGACTGTTCCCACTGCGCGAGCAACTCGGGCGTGAGCGAGGCCGCGCCTCGGGCCTGCGACTGCATGCCGCGCAGCAGGCCGATCAGCGCCAGGGCCTCGGTGCGCTCGGCGTCGCTCAGGTAGCCGTTGCGCGAGGACAGCGCCAAGCCTTCGGCTGAGCGCAAGGTCTCACCGCCCACGATCTCGATGGGCAGCCCCATCTGGGCCACCATGCGGCGGATCACCATCAGCTGCTGGTAGTCCTTCTTGCCGAAGACGGCCAGGCGCGGCTGCACGATGTTGAACAGCTTGTGCACCACGGTGCAAACGCCGGTGAAAAAGCCTGGGCGGAACGCGCCTTCGAGGATGTTGGCCAGCTCGTCAGGCGGCAGCACCTTGTAGCCCTGGGGCTCGGGGTAGAGCTCCTCTTCTGCGGGTGCAAAAAGGATGTCGCAGCCGGCACCGGCCAGCAACTCTGCATCGCGCGCCAGGGTGCGCGGGTAGCGGTCGAAGTCTTCGTTGGGCCCGAACTGCAGGCGGTTGACGAAGATGCTGGCCACCACGGGGCTGCCGCTGCCGGCCACGCGCTCGCAGGCCTGGCGAATCAGCGCCAGGTGTCCGTCGTGCAAGTTGCCCATGGTGGGCACGAAGGCGGGGCGCGACGGGGCGCGGTCCAGCTCGGCGCGCAACTCGGCGATGGTGTGGATGGTTTTCATCGGTGACTCGGGAGATCAGTAGCTGTGCACGGCTTCATCGGGGAAGCTGCCATCCTTGACGGCGGCCACATAGCGGCGCACGGCGTCGTCGGCGGTGCCACCTTCGGCGGCAAAGTTGCGCACGAAGCGCGGCAGCTTGCCACGCGTGAAATGCAGCATGTCGTGCAGCACCAGCACCTGGCCGGCCGTGGCGCTGCCCGCGCCGATGCCGATCGTCATCAAGCCCGGGTTGTCGGCCTGCACCTGGGCGGCCACAGCAGAAGGCATGAGCTCGAGCACCATCATGGCGGCGCCGGCTTCGGTCAGTTCCTTGGCGTGGCGACGCATCGTGTCCGCGCCGGCCTGGTCGCGGCCCTGGATGCGGTAGCCGCCCAGCGCGTGCACGCTTTGCGGAGTCAGGCCCAGGTGGGCGCACACGGGGATGCCGCGCTCGGTCAGGAAGTGCACGGTCTCGGCCGTCCAGCCACCGCCTTCGAGCTTGACCATGTGTGCGCCGGCCTGCATCAAGGCCACGCTGCTGCGCAGGGCTTGCTCGCGGCTCTCCTGGTAACTGCCGAATGGCAGGTCGCCGATGACCCAGGCTGTGCGGTTGCCGCGCACCACACAGCGCGTGTGATACGCCATCTCATCGATGCTCACTGGCACGGTGCTGCTGTGCCCCTGCACGAGCATGCCCAGCGAGTCGCCCACCAGGATGCAATCGACACCGGCCTCATCGACCAGGCGCGCAAACGTGGCGTCGTAAGCCGTGAGCATGGTGATCTTCTCGCCTTTGGCGTGCATCTCGCGCAGGCGGTGCAAGGTCACGGGTTTGCGGGCGGACTCGACGGCGGTGTTCATCTCATGTCTCCTCGGCGGGTGCGGCTTCGCGGGTGCGAAGGTGGGCGCCATGGTGGCTGACCTCTGCCGCAAGTGGCGCCGATTCTAAGGTGGTGAACGTCACCACGCTGACGCCAGCGTCAGGTGTCCGATCCGCCTATCATTCGGACATCCCTGGCGCCACAGCTGTCCTGCATCCCTCCGCCATGATTCGACGTTTTTTCACCATCCCCATCGTTGTCACCACCGCCCTGCTCGCTGCGGCCTTGGGGTGTGCACTCACCGGCAGTTGCGGCAGCGTCTCTGAGGTACAAGCCCGTCTCCTGGACGGCCTCAAGGTGGTCACCGTTGCGCGCGACCTCGACCACCCCTGGGGCCTGACCTTCCTGCCCGACGGCAAGGCGCTGATCACGGAAAAAGGCGGCCGCATGCGCCTGGTCGCGCTGACGGGGCAGCAAGCGCCCCAAGTGATCGAAGGTTTGCCACCTGTTCGCGACGAAGGCCAAGGTGGCCTGCTCGACGTCGCGCTGGACCCCGATTACACGAATCAGCCCTGGGTCTACTGGAGCTACAGCGAAGCGGGCACGGGCCCGGAGGCGCGGCTCAGCGGCACGGCCGTCGCGCGCGGTCAGATCAAGGACGGCCGCATGGCTCAGGTCGAGGTGATCTACCGCCAAAGGCCCAAGGTCGAAGGCAGCGGGCACTTCGGCTCGCGCCTGGTGTTCGCGCGGGACAAGACGCTGTTCATCACCCTGGGCGAGCGCCAGAAGGACCAGCCCTCCAAACCGGGCCGCGATCACGCACAGAACGTGGCCTCGGCACTCGGCAAGGTCGTGCGCATCCAGCGTGATGGCGGCATCCCCAACGACAACCCGCGCTTTGCCGGCTCGGGTGCCTTGCCCGAGCTTTGGAGCATCGGCCATCGCAACCCGCAAGGCGCTGCGCTTCACCCCGTCACGGGCGAGCTCTGGATCACGGAACATGGGCCGCAAGGCGGTGACGAGGTCAACCGCGTGCTGCCTGGTCGCAACCATGGCTGGCCGCTGGCGAGCGATGGCTGCCCCTATGGCAGCCTGCCGACGGAGTCATGCCGGGTCAACGGTGGGCGCCACGCACCCGACTTCGAGCCGCCGCTGACCACGTGGGTGCCCTGGTCGATCGCCCCCAGCGGCTTGGCCTTCAACACAGGCAAGCGCTACCCAGGGTGGGAAGGTCAGCTGTTCAGTGGCTCGCTCAAGGGTGAAGCCGTCTGGCGCATGACACTGGACGGCAACCGCATCGTCGATCGCGAGCCCTTGCTCAAGGGCCGCATCGGCCGCATCCGCGATGTGCGCATGGGACCGGACGGCTGGCTCTACTTGCTGACCGATGGCGATGGCGGCAGGCTGATCCGACTGGAGCGCTGAGGCACGCGCACCCCGCCTGGTTCAGGCCGCAGCGGTGGGCTCGTAGGCCAGGCGCACGTACACCGGCGCGAAGGCCTCGGCCTGCGTGATCTCGATGAGGCGCTCGCGCGCCAGCTCGAGCATGGCAATGAAGGTCACCACCAGCACGGGTGCGCCGCGCGTGACATCGAAGAGGTGCTCGAACTCGACGAAACGCTTGCCCTGCAGGCCACGCAACACGATGCTCATGTGCTCGCGCACCGACAGCTCTTCGCGCGTGATGGTGTGGTGGGTGTGCAGCTTGGCGCGCTTGAGGATGTCCAGCCAGGCTTCGCGAAGGTCCACCAGCGTGACGTCAGGGTGGCGCACGACGATGGACGGATCTGAGTGCACCTGCACGCGCAGGAAGTCGCGCCCCAGCAAGGGCAGCTGGTCCAGGCGGGCGCCGGCCAGCTTCATCTGCTCGTACTCGATCAGGCGGCGCACCAGTTCGGCACGCGGGTCTTCCGGCTCATCGCTGCCTTCGACCTTCTTGGGCGGCAGCAGCATGCGCGACTTGATCTCAATCAGCATCGCGGCCATCAAGAGGTATTCCGAGGCCAGCTCGAGGTTGCTCTTGCGGATCTGCTCGACGTAGGCCAGGTACTGGCGCGTGAGGTCGGCCAGCGGGATGTCGAGGACGTTGAAGTTCTGCTTGCGGATCAGGTAGAGCAGCAAGTCCAGCGGCCCCTGGAAGGCCTCCAGGAAGACCTCGAGCGCATCCGGCGGGATGTAGAGGTCCGTGGGCAGGTCGAACAGGGGCTCGCCGTACAGGCGCGCCACGGCCACGTGGTCGACGACCTGGGGCTGGCCGTGCTCGTCGAGGACGGCCGAGGGCTCGGCATCGGCCTCGTCAAGCCCGGTGACCTGCATGGGGCGTCAGCCCTTGGTGTGGTAGACGTAAGCCTGCTGGGCCACGCGGGACTCGTTGAAGTCCTGCTGGGCCTGGCGGTCCTGCGGGCGGTCCCACAGCAGGTTGCGGCCTTGGCGTTGACGCTCTTCGAGCTGCGGGTCGCGCTGCTTGAGGCTGTCGATGAACTGGGTCGCGTCGGACTTGTAGGGCTTCCAGAAGAGCGGCATGGTGGGCGTCACATCGAAGGGGGAACAACCCGCCATTTTAAGGGAGGCTGACACATCCCGGCCCCGCTGGGGCTCGACAATGCGCGCCATGCACGAAATCGAGCTCAAATTCCAGATCCCGGCCGAGCGCCTGGCCGCCGTGCGCGCCGAACTCGGCCGCCTGGGCGCCGACCTGGCCGCCCCGCTGATCCTGCAGGCCGCCTACTTCGACACCACCGACCGCAAGCTGGCCCAGGCCCGATCTGCCCTGCGCGTGCGCCGCGAAGGCGACGAGTGGGTGCAGACGCTCAAGGCCGCCGGCAGCCACACCATGGTGCGGGTGGAAGACAACCAGCCCGCGCAAGCCCCAGCCGATG
>NZ_DCXA01000256.1:0-970 GCF_002328915.1 Aquabacterium sp. UBA2148 | reverse complement strand
CCCGCGCAAGCCCCAGCCGATGGCCAGGCGCTGCGCCCCGACCTGGGTCGCCACAGCGAAGTCGCCCGCCAGGCCCTGGTCCACAGCCTGGGCTGGCAACCCGATGCCGACCCGCGCGGCGAGCGCTGCGCCCTCGTCGAGCTCTACCGCACCGACATGCGTCGCACCCGCGCCCGCTTGAAGGTGGCCGAAGGCACGCCCCACGCAGGCGTGGTCGAGCTGGCGCTGGACGAGGGCGCCATCCTGGCTGGCGCCCTGCAAGAGCCCGTGAGAGAGCTTGAAATCGAGCTGCTCAGCGGCCACCCGCAGGCCGTCATCCTGGCCGGTCAGGACTGGGTGCACCGCTTCGGCCTGTGGCTGGACACGCAGACCAAGGCCCACCGGGGCGACCGCCTGGCGCGACTGGCAGCGACCGTGCCTGCAGGCGAGCGTCAAGGTGCCCACGCCCCCCCGCAGGTGACGTCACCTCAAGCCGCCAAGGTGCGAGAGGGCGCCAGCCTCGATCAGGCCTGGCGCGCCGGCCTCGAGGCCTGCCTGGCCCACCTGAGCGCCAACATGAGCGAACTCGCCGCCCTTCCCTCGGGCGAAGGCAGCGAGATCGCCTACGAGTGGCGGCGCGGCCTGCGGCGCCTGAAGGCTTTTGCCCAACTGATGAGCCACACCTCCCAGGCCTGGCCCGTCGAGGTCATCTCGCGCGCCAACTTGCTGGTCCGCCAACTCGGTCACTGGCGCGACGACGAAGCCCTGAGCTGGATCTCTTCACAGCTGCAGGAAGCCGGCGGCCCCAGCGTGCCGATCCCGCCAGCGCCGCGCCCGATCGACCTGCCCGCATCGGCCGCCGACCTGGCCCGCGGCCCTCAAGCCACCGAGCTGTGCCTGTGCCTGCTGACCGCCCTGGTGCGATCCGGCGAAGACGACGGCGAGGCCCGCCTGCCGTTCGAGCCCTGGCTGCACACCCACCTGCACCGCC
>NZ_DCXA01000226.1:0-8243 GCF_002328915.1 Aquabacterium sp. UBA2148 | reverse complement strand
CCAACTTCGACGAGGTCTTCCGCGCCACGGAGGCCGGCTCGGCAGATTTCGGCGTGATCGCCATCGAAAACTCGACCGAAGGTGTGGTCGCCCGCTCGCTCGACCTGCTGCTGCAGTCGCCGCTGGTCGTCATGGGTGAGACCTCGCTGCTGGTGCAACACAACCTGCTGCGCAGCGCCCCATCGCTTGAAGGCATCACCAGCGTGGCGGCACACCCGCAGGCGCTGGCCCAATGCCAGGGCTGGCTGAGCCAACACCTGCCGCAGGCCGAACGCCATGCGGTCAGCAGCAACGCCGAAGGCGCACGCCTGGCCGCCGCCGACCCCAGCGTTGCGGCCCTGGCCAGTGAACGCGCCGCGGCCATGTTCGGCCTGCACGTGGTGCAGCGCGCCGTGCAGGATGAGGCCCACAACCGCACCCGCTTCGTGGTCCTCACCCGGCCAGAGCGACAGCCGCCGTCCGGCCCCACCGGTCGCGACTGCACCAGCCTGATCGCCTCGGTGGACAACCGCCCCGGCGCCGTGCACGACCTGCTCGTGCCGCTCAAGCGCCATGGCGTGTCCATGACCCGCTTCGAGTCCCGCCCGGCCCGCTCGGGCCAGTGGGAGTACTTCTTCTTCATCGACCTGGCAGGCCACGCCGCCCAGGACAACGTGGCCGCCGCCCTCGACGAGCTGCGCGCCCAGTGTTCTTTCTTCAAGGTGCTCGGCAGCTACCCGCTGGACGTGCACTGAGTCACCAGGACCTCGACCACCATGTTCAACCAGCTCGGTCTGATCGGCTGCGGCCTGATGGGCGGCTCCTTCGCGCTGGCCCTCAAGAAGGCCGGCCTGGTCAAGCGCGTCATCGGCTACAGCAAGTCCCCCTCGACCGTCGAAAAAGCCCGCCGCCTGGGCGTCATCGACGTGGCTGCCGAATCGGCGCTGTTGGCGGTCTCGGGCTCCGACATCGTGCTGATCGCCGTGCCGGTCGCTGCCAGCGAAGGCACCTTCAAGGCCATCCGCCACCTGGTCGACCCCAACGTGCTGTTCATGGACGTGGGCTCGACCAAGCGCGACGTGGTCGATGCCGCGCGCCGTGTGCTCAAAGAGCGCCTGCCCTCGTTCGTGCCGGCTCACCCGATCGCCGGGCGCGAGGTCGCTGGCATCGAGCACGCCGACGCCACGCTCTACCAGGGCCGCAAGGTCATCCTCACACCGCTTGAGCAAACCAACCCGACTCTGGTGCAAAAAGCCACCGACGTGTGGGCCGCCGTGGGCTCGCAGGTGCTCAAGATGACGCCCGAGCACCACGACGCTGCTTTCGCCGCCGTCAGCCACCTGCCTCACTTGCTGGCCTTCGCTTACATGAACGCGATGGGCGAGCAACCGGGCGGCCAGGAGTACCTCTCGCTTGCCGGCCCCGGATTCCGTGATTTCACCCGCATCGCGGCGAGCGACCCGACCGTCTGGCGCGACATCCTGCTGTCCAATCGCGAGGAGGTGCTGCGGCAATCCGAAGCCTTCCGCCAAGCCCTGGAGGCCATGGAGCGCCAGATGCGCGACTGGAGTGGCCCCGATCTGCAGCGCCTGATCCAGACCGCCTCCGATGCCCGCAGCCAGTGGAGCCTGGGAGGCGGCAAACCACCCCAGACCGTCCGCTGAAGTTTTCTTTCGTTGTCCGCATGTACACCACCGCCTTCCTCGACCTGCCCCCGCTGCTGACCGCCGGTGGCACCCTGCGCCTGCCCGGCTCCAAAAGCATCTCCAACCGGGTGCTGCTGCTGGCAGGCTTGAGCGAAGGCACGACCGTGGTCCACGACCTGCTGGCATCCGACGACACGCGCGTCATGCTCGAAGCACTGCGCGTGCTCGGCTGCGACATCCAGCAGAACGCAGACACCGTGCACATCACTGGTCTGGCAGGCAAGCTGTCTGTGCTGCAGGCCGACCTGTTCATGGGCAACGCCGGCACCGCCATCCGACCGCTGACCGCCGCGCTGGCCCTGCTGTCGGCCACGCAGGGCGGCGTGTTCACGCTCAGCGGCATCCCGCGCATGCACGAGCGCCCCATCGGCGACCTGGTCGACGCGCTGCGTCCGCTGGGCTGCGTGGTCGAGTGCCTGGCCAACGAGGGCTACCCACCGCTGCGCCTGGCCGGCGGGCGCCTGAACCTGAGCCGCCCCATCCAGGTCCGTGGCGACGTCTCCAGCCAGTTCCTGACCGCGCTGCTGCTGTCGCTGCCGCTGGTCTCGCAGGAGCAGGACCTGGTCATCGAGGTGGTGGGTGAGCTCATCTCCAAGCCCTACATCGAGATCACGCTGAACCTGCTGGCGCGCTTTGGCATCCAGGTGCAACGCCAGGGCTGGGAGCGCTTCGTCATCCCCCGTGGCAGCCGCTACCAGTCGCCCGGCCACATCCACGTCGAGGCCGATGCCTCGTCGGCGTCCTACTTCATCGCGGCCGGCGCGATCGCCGGCATCGAAGAGCCCGTGCGCATCGAAGGCGTGGGCAGCGCGTCCATCCAGGGCGACATCCGCTTCATCGAAGCAGCCGAGGCCATGGGCGCCCAGGTCAGCTCCGGCGCCAACTGGCTGGAAGTGCGCCGTGGCGCCTGGCCGCTCAAGGCCATCGACCTGGACTGCAACCACATCCCCGACGCGGCCATGACCCTGGCCGTGATGGCGCTGTACGCCGAAGGCACGACCCGGCTGCGCAACATCGCCAGCTGGCGCGTCAAGGAAACCGACCGCATCTCAGCCATGGCCATCGAGCTACGCAAGCTGGGTGCCACCGTGGTCGAGGGCGAAGACTTCATCGAGGTGACGCCCCCCGCCCGAGGTGGCTGGCAGCACGCCAGCATCCACACCTACGACGACCACCGCATGGCCATGTGCTTCTCGCTGGCCGCCTTCAACGCGCTGGCGCCCACTGCCGACACGAGCAAGCCCGTGTCGGTGCGCATCGATGACCCGCGCTGCGTCGCCAAGACCTTCCCCGACTACTTCGAGGCCCTGTTCCAGGTCGCCCAGACGCGCCCGGACTGGATCCCCGTGATCACCGTCGACGGCCCCACGGCCTCAGGCAAGGGCACGCTGGCCAGCGCCCTGGCCACCCGCCTGGGCTACCAATTCCTTGATTCGGGCTCGCTCTACCGCATCACCGGCTTGCTGGCCGTCGAGCAAGGCATCGACTTGGGTGACGCCAACGCGCTCGAACAGCTTGCCCGCCAACTGGGCGAGGCCATCTCCTTGCGCTTCGATCGCGAACACATCTGGGTCGATGGCCGCGACGTCAGCGAAGCCGTTCGCCGCGAAGAAATCGGACAAGCAGCCTCCCGGCTGTCCGCTTACCCAGGCGTGCGCCAGGCGCTGCTGGAGCTGCAAAAAGCCTTCCGCGGCCTGCCGGGCTTGGTGGCCGATGGCCGCGACATGGGCACCGTCGTGTTCCAGGACGCCGCGCTCAAGGTCTTCCTGACCGCCTCGGTGGCCGAGCGCGCCGAGCGCCGCCACCGCCAATTGATTTCCAAGGGCGTTTCTGTTACCCTTGATGAGATTTGCTCCGACTTGGAGGCGCGCGACTTGCGGGACCGTTCCCGCGCGGTGGCGCCCTTGAAGCCGGCACAAGATGCCCAGTTGCTCGACAACTCGGCCCTGACGATCGAGCAATCGGTCGACACGGTGCTGGGGTGGTGGGTGGCTGGCTGGCCCCACGTCATCGTGCGGCACTGACCTGGTTTCAACCGACTTCAGGCCAGCGCCCACTGTGAAGGGGCCACGTCACGTTCCGTGACAAACACAAGGCTGTGACGTCCAGCCCCCGCTGCCAGGTGGGGGTTCGAGCAATCAGGACTGCCATCTTCGGCACCCGGGCGCCATGTTCTTCAACCCAACCCGTTCGGGTCGTTCCTGTCGATCCGGGCGTATCCGCTGGTTCACGCCAGCACAGGAAATTCCATGTCTGAATCCTTTGCCGCCCTTTTTGAAGAGTCGCTGCAGCGCGCCAACATGCGCACGGGCGAAGTCATCACCGCTGAGGTGGTGGCCGTCGAACACAACTTCGTGGTCGTCAACGCCGGCCTGAAGTCCGAAGCCTACGTGCCCCTGGAAGAGTTCAAGAACGACCAGGGCGAGATCGAAGTCCAAGTGGGCGACTTCGTGTCCGTGGCTGTCGACGCCATCGAAAACGGCTACGGCGACACCATCCTGTCGCGCGACAAGGCCAAGCGCCTGGCCTCGTGGCTGTCGCTGGAAACCGCTCTGGAGTCTGGCGACTTCGTGACCGGCACCGTCAACGGCAAGGTCAAGGGCGGTCTGACCGTCCTGGTCAACGGCATCCGCGCCTTCCTGCCCGGCTCGCTGCTCGACACCCGCCCCGTGAAGGACATGTCGCCTTTCGAAGGCAAGACCATGGAATTCAAGGTCATCAAGCTGGACCGCAAGCGCAACAACGTGGTGCTGTCGCGCCGCGCTGTGGTCGAAGCTTCGATGGGCGAAGAGCGCGCCAAGCTGATGGAAACCCTGCGCGAAGGCGCGATCGTCAACGGCGTGGTCAAGAACATCACCGAATACGGTGCCTTCGTGGACCTCGGCGGCATCGACGGCCTGCTGCACATCACCGACATGGCATGGCGCCGTGTCCGTCACCCGTCCGAAGTCGTGACGGTTGGCCAGGAACTGACCGCCAAGGTCCTGAAGTTCGACGCCGAGAAGAACCGCGTTTCGCTGGGTCTGAAGCAAATGGGCGACGACCCCTGGGTTGGCGTTTCGCGCCGCTACCCGGCCGGCACCCGCCTGTTCGGCAAGGTCACCAACATCGCTGACTACGGCGCTTTCGTCGAGATCGAACCGGGCATCGAAGGCCTGGTGCACGTGTCTGAGATGGACTGGACCAACAAGAACGTGGCCCCCAACAAGATCGTCAACCTGGGCGACGAAGTGGAAGTCATGGTCTTGGAAATCGACGAAGACAAGCGTCGCATCTCCCTGGGCATGAAGCAGTGCAAGCCGAACCCCTGGGACGATTTCGCCCAGTCGTTCAACCGTGGCGACAAGGTCAAGGGCCCCGTCAAGTCGATCACCGACTTCGGCGTGTTCGTGGGCCTGGCTGCCGGCATCGACGGCCTGGTGCACCTGTCCGACCTGTCGTGGAACGAGCCTGGCGAAGCCGCCGTGCGCAACTACAAGAAGGGCCAGGAAGTCGAAGCCGTCGTGCTGGCCATCGACGTGGAGCGCGAGCGCATCTCCCTGGGCATCAAGCAGCTGGACTCCGATCCGTTCACCAACTTCACCACCCTCAATGACCGTGGCGCCACCGTCACCGGCGTGGTCAAGACCGTGGACGCCAAGGGTGCCGAAATCACCCTGGGTGACGACATCATCGGCTACCTGCGCGCTTCGGAAATCTCCCGCGACCGCGTGGAAGACGCTCGCAACGTGCTGAAGGAAGGCGACGAAGTCACCGCCCTGATCATCAACATCGACCGCAAGACCCGCGGCATCCAGTTGTCGATCAAGGCCAAGGACAACGTCGAGCAGCAAGAAGCCATGCAATCGCTGCGCGCCGACACCACCAAGGAAGGCTCCGGCACCACCAGCCTGGGCGCCCTGCTCAAGGCCAAGCTCGACCAGAACAACGGCTGATCCCAGCCAGCGTTCTTTTCCCCCGACCGCCGGAGCCTGCTCCGGCGCGAAGGGGATTGAGCTGAGCGGGGCAAGCGTCCTTCAACAGACGCCTGCTGCCGCTCACCTCAGTCCCCCCGGACACCCGCATTCGGCACGCCAGCCTCCGACCGCATCCATGACACGCTCCGATCTCGTCGCCCGGCTGGCCGAGCGCTTCAGCCAGTTGACCCAGCGCGACGCCGAATTCGCCGTCAAGACCATCCTCGACGCCATGTCGGAGGCCTTGGCCAAGGGCCACCGGATCGAGATCCGCGGTTTCGGCAGCTTCTCGATCAGCCGCCGCCCGCCGCGCATGGGCCGCAACCCGCGCTCCGGCGAACAAGTCCTGATCCCGGAAAAACTGGTGCCGCACTTCAAGCCCGGCAAGGCCCTGCGCGAAGGCGTCGATCAAGCCGCTACACTGGCCTCTCAAACCGATCTCTCAGCCCCTAACGAAACCAAGCCAAACTGACCCATGCGAGCCTTGAACTGGTTGTGGCGCGGACTGCTGTTCTTCATCCTGTTTGCCTTCGCACTCAACAACCAGCACCTGGTTGAATTGAAGTGGGTCTTTGGCTGGCGCTGGCAAGCCCCCATGGTGTTCGTTGTCCTGGCCGTTTTCGCACTGGGTTGCATCACCGGCGTGCTGGCCATGCTGCCGAGCTGGTGGCGCCACCGCCGCACGGCCCGCAACCGTCAGTTGCTGATGCCCGATCCGGTGGCCGCAACGACCGGCACCTCGCCCACGGCCAGCGTCAACGCCGAGCCGCTGAACCTGCCCAGCGAATTGCCCTTCCCGCCGGACATGCCGGCCCCCCGCAAGCCGGTCAAGTGACTGCAGCCTGATCGCAGCTGTCAACCACTGCCTGCACCCGCCCACCTCGGCTCACCCGGACAGCGCACAGGCGCCCCGCCCATGGATTTCAACTTCTACTGGCTGCTGCTCGCCCTGCCCTTGGCCTTCCTGCTGGGCTGGATCGCGTCCCGGCTCGACCTGCGCCAACTCAAGCGCGAGGACCAGGCGTCGCCACAGGCCTACTTCAAGGGCCTGAACTTGCTGCTCAACGAACAACAGGACAAGGCCATCGATGCATTCATCGAGGCGGTGCAACACGACCCCAACACGTCCGACCTGCACTTTGCACTGGGCAACCTCTTCCGGCGCCGCGGCGAGTACGAGCGCGCCATCCGCGTGCACCAACACCTGCTGGCACGCGCCGACCTCAAGCGCGAAGAGCGCGAGAAGGCCCAGCACGCCCTGGCGCAGGACTTCATGAAGGCAGGGCTGTTCGACCGCGCGGAGGCGGCCTTCCAGGCGCTTGAAGGCACCGCCTTCAGCACCGACGCGCGCCTGGCGTTGCTGTCGCTGCACGAGCGCTCACGCAACTGGCATGGCGCCATCGAAATCGCGCGCCAGCTGGAAGCCGCTGGCACGGGCTCGTTCTCTCAACGCATGGCTCACCACTGGTGTGAAATCGCACAGGAGGCCGATGCCCGAGACCGCCTGGACGAAGCCGAACAGGCCCTGCATCGCGCCCGCGAGGCCGCCCCCCAGGCCGCTCGGCCGCTGGTGCTGGCCGGCCAGCGGGCATTGCGACAGGCGCGCCCGACCGACGCCCTGTCGGCTTGGGACGAGCTGATGGCCATGCAGCCTCAGTCTTTCTCTCTGGTCGCGATGGATTACGCGCGCTGTGCCGAAGCACAGGGCCAGGCCTCGGCAGCCTTGCGCAAACTCGAGAGTCTCTACCAGCAGATGCCCTCGGTCGACGTGCTGCTGGCCCTCAACGCGCTGCAGCCCGACCCGGAGATGCGCCGACAGGCGCTGATGACGCACATGGCGCGCCAGCCTTCCTTGTCTGCAGCGCAGGGCCTGATCCGCGAGCGCCTGATCACGCACAAGCCGCTGGAAGAGCCGGAGATCGAGCGCATGCAGCAGTCCTTGGCGACGGCCGCACAGCCCTTGCAGCGTTACCGTTGCGCGGCCTGTGGTTTCGAGAGCCAGCACCATTTCTGGCAATGCCCTGGCTGCCAGGGGTGGGAAACCTACCCGCCTCGCAAACTCGAGGACCTTTGAAGCCGGGGCCCGCGCCGTGCCGAATGGGTGGCGGCGCCGAGGACCGCATCAAGCAGCAGCTGCCATCGCCCCCAGCGCTCGCCTGAACTGAATGGCCTCGGCCACGTGCGTTGGGCCAATGGCCTCCAGGCCCTGCAGATCCGCCAGCGTCCGAGCCAGCCTGACCACGCGATGCAGGGCCCGCCCAGACCAACCCAGCTTGGTCGCCGCCTGGTTCAGCAACTGCCGAGCGGCCTGCTGCAGGCAAGCATGGCGATCCAGCCCCGCCGCGTCCAACTCGGCGTTGAGGCAGCCCTGGCGCTGCCATTGCAACGCGCGCGTCACCTTCACCCTTTCGGCCACTTGGGCACTCGACTCCCCATCGGGCGCGCGTGACAGCACCTCGGGCGGCAGCATCGGCACCTCGACCTGAAGATCGATGCGATCGAGCAGCGGGCCACTCAAGCGCGACTGGTAGCGCGAGACCTGCTCAGGCGTGCAACGGCAGGCCCTGACGGGGTGCCCCAGGTGCCCGCAGGGGCAGGGATT
>NZ_DCXA01000255.1:8149-8582 GCF_002328915.1 Aquabacterium sp. UBA2148 | reverse complement strand
GGCTCGTCGGTGCGGCTCAAGCCGCTGCGCCTGGATGCCGCGCCGGCGCAGGCTGCGGCCGAGTCGGTCGAGTCCACGGTGGGGCAAGCGCCGCAGGGGCTGCCTGCGCAGTGGTTCGAGCGCTCGGCGCAAGGGCCGCTGCAGCTGGAGGTCAGCAACCTGCGCATGATCAACGTGGAGAACCTGGCCGAGGCGCGCAGCGCGCAAGCCGCGGGCGAGGCAGCTGACGCCGCTTCGGGCAGCGCCACCGACACGCGTGGCGTCAACGTGGGCGAGCTCACCAAGCACCTGGGCTCTGGCGCCAAGTCGCCGGGCAACAAGGAGCTGGTCAACATCGGCCCGTCCATCACCTACAAGCTGCGCGACGGTGCCGGTCAGGCCCGCGAGTACCAGAACTTCATGGCGCCCGTGAAGCTCGACGGCCGCATGGTGT
>NZ_DCXA01000255.1:2225-8045 GCF_002328915.1 Aquabacterium sp. UBA2148 | reverse complement strand
TCCTCTTCGGCGTGCGCGACACGCCGGCCGAAGGCTTTCGCTACCTGCGCGTGCCGGCCGACCCCAACACCTCGGTGGACACCTGGTTGCGCCTGCGCCAGGCCCTCAACGACGAGGCGATGCGTGCCGAGGCGGCGCGGCGTTTCGGGCGCATGGCCGCGCCCGCAGACCGCAGCGAGCTGCAGGCACAGTTGGCCGATTCGGCGCAGAAGGCGCTGGGCCTGTTCGCCGGTGCGGTGGCGGCCCGCCAGGGGGCCCAGCCCATCGGTGGCCTGCAGGGCCTGTCGGATTTCATCGAGGTGGCGGTGCCCGAGGCGCAGCGCGAGCAGGCCTCGGCCACGCTGGTGCGCATCCTCAATGGCGCCTTGTTCGAGCTGCTCAACGTCAGCCTGGAGCGGGCCGGGCAGCAGCCCTGGTCGGCCGAGGGCGAGGCCGGCGAACCCGTGCGCGAATTCATGACGCAAGCCGTGCTGGCCCTGTCGGACGCCTACTTCTACCCCTCGCCAGTGCTGCTGACGCTGGAGGGCTTTGTGCCCAAGCAGGCCAGCGTCTTCCAGGTCACGCGCACCCCTGGGCGCAACGTGGTCTACCTGGGCTGCGTGCTGCTGATCGTCGGCGTGTTTGCCATGCTTTACATCCGCGAGCGCCGCCTGTGGATCTGGCTGCAGGATGATGGCGCCTCTGGCACCCGCATCAAGCTCGCCCTGTCGTCTACCCGACAGACGCTGGACACCGATCGCGAGTTCAATCGCCTGCGCGACACCTTGTTGGGTGCGCAGGCCGATGTGCCCGCAGCGGCTGCCCAAGCCTGATGTTTTCCCATTTCGCCTTTGCCCGGATCCCTGGCCAGCGCATCACCGACCGAGGACGCCCCTGACATGAGCACGTCGACTTCACCCGCCGCCAACGCTGCGATCGCCTTGCCCACCCAACGACGCCCGCTGACCGACTGGTTGTTCGCCGTGCTGGTGGTGGCCGCGGCCGGCTGGGGCTGGCGCACCTGGGGCGGCTTCATGGACGTCTATGAAAAGGCGATCCTGGTGGGCATGGTGCCTTCGCTGATCGCGCTGGGCTGGTTCTGGCGCCCGGTGCAGGGCCTGTCGGTGGCCTCAGGAGCGGCCACCTTGCTGGCGGCCACGCTGTACCTGCGCGCGGTCGACGACCATGGCGCCGACCTGGCACAGGGTGAAAACGTCTTCCTGCTCAAGTACTTCCTGTCCAGCCAGAGCGCCATCTTGTGGATGAGCATGCTGTTCTTCATGAGCACGGTCTTTTACTGGATCGGGCTGGCGGGCAAGAGCGCCACCGGCACGCGACTGGGCTCGCGCATCGCCTGGGCCGGGGTCTTCATGGCCACCACGGGCACGCTGGTGCGCTGGTTCGAGAGCCACCAGATCGCGCCCGACATCGGCCACATCCCGGTGAGCAACCTGTACGAAGTCTTCGTGCTGTTCGCCTGGCTGACCACGGCCTACTGGCTGTACTACGAAGACCGCTTCGCGAAAATGGGCCAGGCCCTGGGCTCGCTGGGCGCTTTCGTGATGCTGGTGGTCAGCGCCTCGGTGGGCTTTTTGCTCTGGTACGCGCTGGTGCGTGGTGCCCACGAGATCCAGCCCCTGGTGCCCGCGCTGCAGAGTTGGTGGATGAAGCTGCACGTGCCGGCCAACTTCATCGGCTATGGCACCTTCGCGCTGGCGGCCATGGTGGCCTTTGCCTACCTGGTCAAGATGCAGGCCGGCGAGACGCGCTGGTGGAAGCTGGCCCCGCTGTGGCTGATCGGTGTGGTGCTGTGTTTCGAGCCGCTGGTGTTTCGCAGCAAGCCGGGCGCCGAGGGCTTCATGAGCAGCTACTGGGCGATCTACTTCGGCATCGCCGCGCTGATCGTCGCGGGCATCATCGCCGCGCGCAAGCCGATCGCCGAGCAGATGCCGTCGTTCGAGGTGCTCGACGACGTCATGTACAAGTCCATCGCAGTGGGTTTTGCCTTCTTCACCATCGCCACCATCCTGGGCGCCTTCTGGGCTGCCGAGGCCTGGGGCGGCTACTGGAGCTGGGACCCGAAAGAAACCTGGGCCCTGATCGTGTGGCTGAACTACGCGGCCTGGCTGCACATGCGGCTGATGAAGGGCCTGCGCGGGGCCTTCTCGGCCTGGTGGGCGCTGGTGGGCCTGGTGGTCACGTCCTTCGCGTTCCTGGGGGTGAACATGTTCCTCTCGGGCCTGCACTCCTACGGCGAACTCTGAGCCGCCGATGCCGCACTGGCTCAACGACACGCTGGCCGCGCAGCTCCAGCGCGACCCGTGGTTCGGTCAGGTCTCGCATGACTTTTCGCGAGCATTGCTCGAGATGGGCACGCTGCGCGCGATGCAGCCTGGCGAGCACCTGTTCTTTCGCGGCGATGCGGCCGATGGCCTGTATGCCGTGCTCACCGGTGCCATCCGCATTTCGGGCGTGACGGACGCCGGCAAGGAGGCCGTGCTGGCCCTGGTCGAGCCGACGACATGGTTCGGCGAAATCGCCGTCTTCGACCGCCTGCCCCGCACGCACGACGCCGTGGCCGATGGCCCCACGCGCGTGCTGCACGTGCCCCAGCAGCCCCTGCATGAGCGCCTGCTGCGCCACCCCGATGGCTGGCGCGAGCTGGGTGTGCTGATGGCGCTCAAGCTGCGCCTGAGCTTCATCAACCTCGAAGACATGGCCTTGCTGCCTGCTGAAGCGAGGCTGGTGAGGCGGCTGCTGTGGTTGGTGGCCGGCATGATGCGTGGCGCCAGCGATGGTGGTTGCGTGTTGCCCATCAGCCAGAGCGAGCTGGGCTCGATGCTGTCGCTGTCGCGGCAGACGACCAACCAGATCCTCATGGACCTGCAGCAACGCGGTGTGTTGCGCCTGGCTTATGGGCGCATCGAGGTGCTGGATCGCACCGGGCTGGAGGCCGCGGCGCGCCTGACACCGGCGGAATTGCGCATCCTGCAGCGCTGGGGCACGGACGAACCTCGGGCCTGATTCCCTGCGGGTTTGCCTGTGGTGACGTCCCAGGCTTGGACGCACGGCGCCAAGGTGGCGCCCTGCCGTCCCGGTGCTTTCCCGCGTTTGTCGGCTGGCTGACAGAGGCTTTGGTGTCGGGTGGGAATCATCGCGGCTCATCACCCACCACTCGAGGAGCCGACCATGCATCACCAGGCTTGGCGAACACCCCCCACCGCAACGGCCCTGGCGGCCTTGGCGACCCTCATGGCCGCAACCCTGGCCCAGGCCGCGCCCACTTATCCCAACCAGGAAGTCGTGTGCGCCTTCAACAGCGCTCGCGAGCAGCAGCGCCTGGCATCGGCGGCGAATTTCGCGCAACCCGTTGTGCAGCAGATGAAGGTCAATGGCGCCGTCGTCTGGACGGCGGGCAGCAGCGCCAAGCCCACGCTCAAGCCCGGTGACGTCGTCACCTTGAACGGCTCGGGCTTTGGCGCCGGCACCGACATCGACTTCAGCAAGATCATGATCGGCAACAGCCGCGTGTTGGAGACCTCGCTGCAGATGTACGAGCAAAAGCTCGACATCCTCTCGACGCTGAACTACGAGACGGGCGTCTCGCGCAGCAACTGGCCCAAGGACGTGCTGAACTGGTCCGACACCGAGGTGCAGTTCACCGTGCCCTCGCACGCCAGCAAGGGGCCTTTGCGGCTGCAGGTGCAAAAGCGCGCCGGCTTCAACACCTCGCTGACCAAGCCGGGCCAGCCGCACAACGTGATCGACGCGCAGGTCTACCGCATCGAGTCGCCGGCCGATGTCAACTGCGACGTGGTCTCGACGGTGTCGGCCGAGGCCAAGGCCATCGCGCCCATCGACGTGTCGGTGGACAACCCGAGCTTTGCCGACATGGTCAAGCGCGGCCGCGAGGTCTTTTGGTCCTACGACTACAACCTGGGCCTGAGCCACAAGTTCAAGAACCTGGAGTGGGACGCGATCATGAAGGGGCAGGCCACCGACCCCTACACGCGGCAGAAGGCCAACCCCACCGTGTTGTTCGGTGCGGTCAAGAACGTGGCCGGCCAGGTGCCTGCCGAGTCGATCAACGACGTCTACTTCAAACCCTACCCGCAGTTCAACCCGACGCCCGGCTTCCTGGCCATCGGTCAGCAGCTCAAGGAGGGCAACACCAAGACCACGGGCTACGCCGGCTACCGCTACGCCGAGTCGCAGCACCCCTTCCTGGGCAAGGGCTCGTGGATCGGCTTCAACTGCGCCTCTTGCCACGGCTACCAGATCAGCTACAGCAAGGGTGGCAGCAACATCACCAAGGTCTTCCCCGGCCTGCCCAACCCCAACTGGACGATGAAGTGGGCGACGCTGGGCACGGGCACCGGCAAGACCACGTCGAAGTTCGCCTACGTCAACGAAACCGAGCACGGCCCGAAGTGGGCCCCGGGCGACGCCAAGGTCGACAAGACGCCGCTGATGTACCTGATGCCGGCCGGCACGGGTGAGGCCACGATCACGCGCACGGCGGGCGAGGGCGGGCTCTACGACAACGACTACATGTTCAACCCGACGGCGATCCCGAACGTGACCTTCCACCTGCCGGTGCGCCGCGCGCTCTCGCACACCGAGTCGTACGTGGGCTTCGAGGGTTCGTACATCCACGCCGAGGAGCCGGACGGCGCCATGGGCTCGATGGACGCGGGCTCGCTCAAGGCGCTGACGGCCTACATGTCGGTGCTCGACCAGGACGACGACGACCTGCGCAACGTGGGCTTGCACCGCTGGCTGAAGTCGACGGGGCGACTGGAAGCCCAGACGGGCTCGAGCGTGCTCAGCGAAGGCAGCTTCGTGCAGCGCGGCTGGCAGGTGTATGACGGCGTCAAGGCCGCCGTGGCGCGCGGCAAGGGCACGTTCGACCAGGCCTGCGCCAGCTGCCACAGCGACAAGATGGGCTTGAATTCGAGCGAGGTGATGGTGCCACTCAACCAGGTCGGCCGCTTCTTTGCGCCCACCGACTTCCAGCGCAAGCAGCAGTCCATCCGCGCCACCTACCTGCGCAACCTGTACTGGGTGACGTCGCGCGGCCTGCTGTCGGATGGCCACGTGCGCAACCTCGAAGACCTGGTCAGCCCCGATCGCTGCTCCGAAGGCTCGGCGCTGTACAAGCAGTACTACACGCTGCACGCGCCGGTGCGCCCCGCTCCTGGCACGGTCGATCAGCCCACCCCTGCGCCCGACCTGAACCGCAAGGGCGATGTCTTCCGCGTCTACAAGGACAAGAAAAAGGACATCTTCGACACGACCTACGAGGCCCGCAACCGCTTCGTCGAGCGCCACAAGTACTTCAGCTCCGTGGCCGGCGACAACGACTTCTACTACTGGGACTACCAGAAGATGCGCACGCAGTACGGCCCCGATGAGATGGGCACCCCGGGCCCGATCGGCATGCCGGCCGCACCGCACCCCTGGTGCGCGCCCAACGCCGCCAGCGTGAGCGACCTGGTGCAGTACCTGCTGACGCTGTGAGGCACAAGTGATGGCGCAGGCGCAGGCGCAGGTGCAGGCGTCATCCCAGGCCCGCGCGAGGGTCTGGGCCCCGCTGGGCCTGCTGCTGGTGCTGGCCTGCGGGGCGTGGTTCTGGCGGGGGGCGGCCTGGCCGGGTGCGGCGGGTTCGCCGGGCGGCGAGGCCCCCGCTGCGGGGCTGATCCAGCCGTTGCCCGAAGCGACCGGAACGTCGCCTGTGGCGATGGACCGGGTGCCCCAGGGTGTCGATCCCGGCGGGCCTGTGGCGGCGCAGGTGCTCGAAGAGGTGGCGCAACGCGGCCGCCAGGCCCCACAGGCCATGCC
>NZ_DCXA01000255.1:0-2150 GCF_002328915.1 Aquabacterium sp. UBA2148 | reverse complement strand
GCCAGGCCCCACAGGCCATGCCGCTGGCGTCGGCCCCACTGAGCGCCGAGGCGCTTCAGTCCCGGGTGCGCCGGGACGCTGCCGCCGTGCACCGCCAGACCGCCGGCCAGCGCTTGCGACTGCAAGGCGCGCTGGCCTCTGTGGAGCCCGGCGAGGCGGGCGTGCTCGTTTTGCACCTGGCCTTGGCGGGTGAGGAGGGCACGGTGCGGATGGTGGCCTCGCCCTCGCTGGCCCAGGCCGCAGCCAGTTGGGCGCCGCCTCGGGCCGTGTCGCTGGACTGCCTGTCGCAGGGCGTGATGATGGGCGAGTGGCTGCTGGTCGATTGCAGGGAGTGAAAATCGACCTCAAGTCCCGACTGGGTGGGCCGATATCCGACTCAGGAAAGCCGCTTCAGGAAGCCCCTTCATGTACCACGTGGTTCGCGACCCGCAAGGGTTGGTCATCAGCCTGCACCGAGAACCGGTCGATGGCGCCGAGTTGCTGCCGTCGAACCACCCGGATGTGCTGGCCTTCCTGGGCCAGGGCGAGGGCCGCTCCTTCGCCGAGATGGACGCCAACCTCGTGCGCGTGCTCGAGGACCTCATCGACGCGCTGCTCAAGCGCAACATCCTGCGCATCACCGACCTGCCCGTGGAGGCGCAGGCCAAGTTGTTCGAGCGCAAGCACTTCCGCGAGAACATGCAGGGCAGCGCCCTCAAGCTGTTCGGAGACGCCCCTGCTGAGCTGAACGTGGGCACGGCCCTGAATAATGACTTCGGCAACGACTTCGGCGACTCGGGGCTGATCCCGCCCGACTGGTCGATGCCCGACGCACCGCCGCGCTGAGCGGACGAAGCGCCCACGCCGCAGCGCCTCGGCGTCGGTCGCTCGCGACCCGGTGCACGCCCGGCGCCACTTTGTGACAGCATCCGCGCTGTCATGTTCCCCTTTGACGCGCCCCCACCCGAGCCCGACCTGCCCGCGCAGGTCGTCACCGCCTCGCGCTCGTCCGAGGCGGTCGTGGACGTGCCCGCCGCGCTCGACGTGATCACGGCCGCGCGGCTGCGCGAGATGGGGCCCGGCCTGCAGTTGTCCGAAGCCTTGCTGAGCGTGCCCGGCGTGGTGGCACTCGACCGCCGAAATCCGGCGCAGGACCTGCAGCTTTCCATCCGTGGTTTTGGCGCGCGTTCGACCTTTGGCGTGCGCGGTGTGCGCCTGTACGAAGACGGCATCCCGCAGACCATGCCCGACGGGCAAGGCCAGACCAGCGGTTTCGACCTGGGGGCAGCGCAACGCGTCGAGGTGCTGCGCGGGCCGGTCTCGGTGTTGTTCGGCAACGCGGCTGGTGGCGTGGTGCAGGTCTTCAGCCCCGATGCACCCGAGCGGCCCGAAGCCAGCCTGAGCGGCACAGCTGGCGCCATGGGGCCTCTGAATGGCGGTTGATGGCCCACGGCGGGCAGCGCCAGGTCACGCAGTTCCAAGCCATCCCGGCGCCACCGACCAGCCCTGTGCAGACCCTGCCCGGCCACCCGGGCGGTGTCATCGACCTGGAACGGCGCTTTGCAGGCCTCGACACCCGCTGGCGTTGGCAAGGCGAGCTGGCCGAGCGCCCTGTGACCCTGACGGCCGGCTGGGCCTTCGACGAGATGCGCGAGCACCGGCGGGGCTATCAGAACTTCGACGACAGCGGGGGCGCGGTGCGGCTGGGCGTGCCCGGGGCCTTGCGCCGCGACGAAGGCAACACCGCGCGCAACACCGACCCCTATTTGCATGCCGGCTGGACCCTTCACCCGGACTGGACCCTGGCCGCTGGTCTGCGCCACAGCCACGTGCGCTTCGGCTCGAACGACCGCTACATCGTGCCGGGCAATGGCGACGACAGCGGTTCGATGTCATTCGAGGCGACCACGCCCGTGCTCAGCCTGACCCATCGGTGGGGCCCGAACGCGATGGCCTACGTCAGCGCGGCGCGCAGCTTCGAGACGCCGACGCTCAACGAGGTGGCTTACGCCTGCACCTCGGGCGCGCAATCGGGCTGGAACCGCGGCTTGCGCGCTTCCCATGGCACGCAGATCGAGCTGGGTGGCAAGTGGCAGGGCGAGGCGGGCCGGGCGGCGCAGGTGGCGCTGTTCCAGGTGCGCACGCAGGACGAGATCGGCGTGGCCGAGAAC
>NZ_DCXA01000215.1:0-4533 GCF_002328915.1 Aquabacterium sp. UBA2148 | reverse complement strand
CGACCGCGATGGCAGGCGCGGGCAAGCCAGCCTGGGCTTGCACCCACGTCCAGACCCGGCTCACCCATTCGCTTTCGGCCGCACGCACGTGCCAGGCCACGACCTGCGAGCCCTGCCCCGCACCCTGCAGGCGCTCCCATTGCTTCGACAGCGCAACGCCCATGCTCATCCCGCCGTTCAGTTCAGCGCCGCGGTCACGATGACCTCGATGCGCCATGCGGGGTTCACCAGCGGCGCCTGGAAGGTGGCGCGGGGCGGCGCGGTCACGCCGTCGAACCAGGCTTCCCAGACTTCGTTCATGGCCGGCACCTCGGCGATGTCACGCACGATGACCTGGGCCATGAGGATGCGACCGCGCGAGCTGCCAGCTTCCAGCAGCAGGGCGTCGATCTGCTCGAGCACCTGACGGGTCTGGCCCGCCATGTCGGCATCCGGGTCGGTGGGCACCTGGCCGGCCAGCCACACCACGCTGCCGTGGATGGCGGCGTCGGAGTAGCGGCGCTCGGGGTTGAGGTAACGAATGGCTGGGCTCATGTCTCGGGTTCCGGTTCGGTCTCTGCGCGAGACCACCCCCGATCATCGCCCGAACTTCACTGCGTGCGCGTCCAGACCTGGGTGCGACCGAAAGCCGGCACACCCCGGTAGCCGCGCACCTTGAGCTGCTGGCCATGCTCCAGCACGGTGATCTCGACCTTGTAAACCTTGCCCGAACCCGGGTCGAGCACCTGCCCACCGGCCCACTTGTCGGTGTTGTCGGGGTCACCCTTGAGGTTGCTCAGGATCTCCAGCCCGGCCAGTGGGGCGCCCTTGCGCTCGTCGTCGCACAGGTCGCAGCGCAGGTCCTTGGCCGAGCGGCCATCGAGCAGGCGAACGATGCGCCCCGACAGCACGCCATCTCGCTCGGTGATGACGATCTCGGCCTTGCGCTGCTTGCCGCCGTCGTCAAAGCTCCACCACGTGCCCACGGGGCTGCCGTCGGCGTGGGCCATGGGCACCCAGCTCAACCAGGGCAGGCAGATCAGGGCCAGGCGGGCGAGGTTCACGGGCTTCAAACGGCTCTCCGGTTTGGGGTTTGTCATGAAAAACCCCTTACTGTCCCACCCGGATGCCTGCCCGTCAAGGTAATTTGCACGCATCTGGCGATGAATCGACACGTTGGCACCATTTGACCGACGTTGACCACTCATGTTGTCAAAATAGGGGCCAGCAACGACAAATGCGGCAAGGTGGGGAACTTCGCTAGACTGACAGCGTCCCACCCGGACCCCTTCGCATTCCCCTCGCGGCCGTCCAAGATGATCCAACGCCTGTGCTGGCTGATGCTGCTGTGCAGCCAGCTCCTTTGCGGCAGCGCCTTGGCCGGCGCGCTGCGCATCACCCCGGCCCAAACTGCACAGAACGTGCACGCCGCCGCCGACGTGCTCGAAGACGCGTCCGGCCAACTCAACCTGCAGGACCTGCTCTCAGGGGGCGCGGCCGAGGGCTTTCGGCCAGCGGGCTCGGCGCTCTCGAGTTTTGGGTTCACGCGCTCGGCGCATTGGTATCGCTTCACGCTGGACAACCCTGGCAACACGCCACAACGCAGGCTGCTGGTGCTGCGCACGCCCTGGCTGGACACGGTTCACCTGTACACGGCCGACGCCCAGGGAGGCTTCCAGGAGCGCCTGGTGGGCGATGACCTGCCTTTCTCGGCCCGAGACCACCTCACGCCCGCCTTCGTGCTGGAAGTGAGCGTTGCACCAGGGCGCCACACGCACTACCTGCGCGTGAGCAGCCGCCAGGCATTCATGACGCCGATCGAGCTGTGGCAGCCCGAGGCCTTCGCGGCCGAACAGGAGCGCTGGGCCGCCTACTACGGCATGTTCTACGGCATCTTGCTGGTGATGGTGCTCTACAACGGGCTCATCTGGCTGTGGACGCGCGAGCCCAACTACGCCTGGTACTGCCTGTACCTGCTGGCTTTCAGCGCCATGAACGCGTCCTACAGCGGCTTTGCTTTTCAGTTCTTCTGGCCCGACTCGCCCACCTGGAGCAACCTGGGGCACACCGTCTTCATCTTCATCTTCCAGGTCACAGCCACGCTGTTTTCCATGACCTTCCTGGAATCCAGGACGCGCCTGCCACGGCTGCACCGGGTGCTGCAGGGCTTCCTGGTGCTGCTGCTGGCCTGCTGGCTGGGCGTGACCTGGTGGGGCAACCCGGTGGCCTACAACGCGGCACCCGTGAACTTCATCTTCCTGGGCACGCCACTGATCCTGGCCGCCGGCCTGGCTGCCTGGTGGAATGGCTACCGCGCCGCGCGCTTTTTCGTGCTCGCGACCATGGTCAGCCTGAGCGGCGCCCTGTGCACCGCGCTGACGGTCAGCGGCTGGCTGCCCTACACCTTTGCCACCTTCCATGCGGCGGAGTTCGGCATCCTCATCGACGTGGTGCTGCTGTCGCTGGCGCTGGGCGACCGCATCAAGCTGCTGCGCGATCAGCACCACGCCACGCAGCAAGCCATGCTCGAGCAAAAGCTGCACGCCAGCGACATGCTGGCCCAGGTCAATGCAGACCTGGAGCGCACGGTGCAAGAGCGCACCGCCGAGCTGGCCCGAGCACGCGACGAGGCCGAGCGCCAGGCCCGCACCGACGGCCTGACCGGCGTGGCCAACCGGCGCTGCTTCGAAGAGGTTGCGGCAAGAGAGGTGGCCCGCGCCCAACGCTACCAGCAGCCGCTGTCGATCATCCTGTTCGACATCGACCTGTTCAAGCAGGTCAACGACCTGCACGGCCACGCCGCCGGTGACGCGGTCATCCGAACAGCGGCCAGCGTGGTCCGAGAAGCCATTCGAGAAGTGGACTTCGTGGCCCGCGTGGGCGGCGAAGAATTCGCCATCTTGCTGCCAGGCATCCACCAGGCGCAGGCGGTGACCACGGCCGAGCGGCTGCGCGAACTCATCGCCGAGCGCGAGGCCGTGCACCAGGACCTCAGGCTGCGGCTGACCGCCAGCCTGGGCGTGAGCGAGTGCCGCGCCGACGACCCAGGCTTTGGCGCCTTGTTGCACCGCGCCGACCAGGCCATGTACGTGGCCAAACAGCGCGGGCGCAACCGTGTGGCGGTGGCGCCCGATGCGCCTGGTGCGCCCGACGTGCCCGAGGCACCGGCGGCCTGATCCTCAGCGAGCGTTGCTGCGCGGCTTGAGGCGATCGAGCTGGAAACGCTTGCGCAGGATGCCGTCGAGCGTGCGCACTGGCATCCATTGCTTGAGAAACGGCATCAGCCGGCTTTTCTTGCCAAGCCTGACCACGGGCGGGCAGTCCGGCCGCGCGAGCTGCGCGACCAGCAAGCTGGCGAAGGTGTCGGCCGGCATGGCGTCGGACTGGCTCTCGTTGGCGCGGGCCAGCACGCCGTCGCGCACCGCCTGGTAGGGCGAGTCGGGCGCCAGGCTGACCTGGTTGGCCGCGCTGCTGCCAAAGGCCGACTGGATGCCACCCGGCTGCACCGTCACCACGCGGATGCCGAGTGGCTCGGCCTCCATGCGCAACGCATCGGTGGCGGCGTTGAAGGCGGCCTTGCTGGCGCAATAAGGCCCGGCAAACGGCGTGGTCAGCACGCCCGAGACGCTGCTGATGTTGACCACCAACCCGCGACCACGCTCGACCATGCCCGGCATCACGGCGCGCACCAGGGCAATGGGCGCGAACAGGTTGACCTCGAACTGGCGCTGCCATTCGGACTGGGGCACGTCCAGCATCGGCCCCATGGCGCCATAGCCGGCGTTGTTGACCAGGGTGCCCACGCCGAAGCCCTCGGCCTTCAGGGAAGCGAGCAAGTCCGCGGTGCCTTGGGCGTCGGTCACGTCCAGGGCGCGCACCAGCATGCCTTCGGCAGCCAGCGGCGCCAGGGTGTCGATTCGGCGGGCGGTGGCGCACACGCGCTGACCGCTGCGGTGAAAGGCTCGGGCCAGGGCCTGGCCAATGCCGGAACCGCAACCCGTGATCAAAACCAATTCCTGCGACTGTTGCATGGCTGCTTTCATGAAGTTGAAGGGGCTTGCGCCGAATCGCGCGAAGTTGGCATTTTGCCGATCCCTGCGGGAGCTGAGCAGACCATGTTGCAGGACCGAGGCGGCATCGGCTTGACACATGCACGCCCTACAGTGAGCCCACACCTTTGTCACCCCAGGAGTTGCCCCATGCGTCGCATCCCATTCGCCACCTCCATCGGCCTGTGCTTGCTGAGCTTGCTGGGCGGCCCCGCTCAGGCGGCCGACTGGTCCCTGAGCTACATCGGCCAGCAGATCGTGGCATCGGGCACCAGCTTCCAGGGCACGACCGTGGGCGGCCTGTCGGGCATCGACTTCGACGCCAGCACCGGCACCTACTACGCCATCAGCGACGACCGCAGTGGCCTGAACGCCGCGCGCTTCTACAACCTCAGCCTGGACATCGATCGCTTCGCTCGCTCGGCCACCCCGGGTGCGGCAGGCGTGGCCTTCAACAGCGTGACCACGTTGCAAACGCCCACCGGCGCGGCTTTCGCCACCAACA
>NZ_DCXA01000207.1:0-15041 GCF_002328915.1 Aquabacterium sp. UBA2148 | reverse complement strand
ACAGGTCGGTGACCGAACCGGCGGCCCCCGTCTTGGGGTCGGGGGCGGCGAACACCACGCGCTTGAAACGCGCGTGCATCAGCGCCATGGCGCACATGGCACAAGGCTCCAGGGTGACGTAGAGCTCGCACTCGGGCAGGCGGTAGTTCTCCAGCAACTGCGCGGCGTGGCGCAAGGCCACGATCTCGGCGTGCGCGGTCGGGTCGTGCGTGGTGATGGGCCGGTTGTAGCCCGTGGCGATGACCTGCCCTGCCCGCATGATGACCGCACCCACCGGCACCTCGCCGGCCAGCCAGGCGTTATGAGCCTGGTCCAGGGCCAGGCGCATGGCGTGCTCGTCTTGCGATGACGGGGGCGTGAGGCTCATGGGCGATGTTGTGAAGGTGACGCGAAAGTTTACCCGGGTGTAACGGGCCGGGCTCCCTGTGGGCAACAAAGCGCAAGTCAGTCCCCTGACGGGCTACGATCCCGCTGTTCAACGCACACACGTCAGGCCCATCCAAGCTCCCGCCATGTACACATCCACGTTCACCTTCGCCAAGGGACATTACGACGACGCGTTCCACGCCCTGGACCAGGTCATTGCCCAGGTCGCCAAGGCCATCCCGGGCTACCTGGGTGAAGAGTGTTGGGAGAACCCGACCACCGGGCTCATCTCGAACGTGTATTACTGGGAGTCCATGGAAGCCTTGCAGGCGCTCATGAAGGACCCAATGCACATCCAGGCAAAGCAGAACCAATCTCGGTGGCTCAATGGTTACCAAGTCGTCATCTCACAAGTGATCAGCTCACATGGCGACGGTGGCATCGAGCACCCATTGGCGCGCTCGTCGGTGCAGCCAACCGAGGGCCATCGGGCAAATTGATGCCATCAAAAGTGCCCCGCACCACCGACATCACCCCCTTGCAGGCGCAGGACAAGGCTGCCTGGCTCACGCTCGCCAAGGCTTACCTCGCTTTCTACGGGACCAGCCGCCCCGAAAGCGACTTCGAGCGACTCTGGCTGCGCCTGCAGGCTGGGGATGGCTTGCATGCCCTCGGTGCCCGCGTGGACGGACAGCTCGTTGGCATCGTGCACCACCTCTATCACCCCAGTTGCTGGAGCGACGATGTCTGCTACCTGCAGGACCTGTTCGTCAGCCCGGCACACAGGGGCCAGGGCCTTGGCCGCGCCTTGATCGAGGCTGTGGCCGAACAGGCACGGCTCAAAGGTTCGCCTCGGCTGTACTGGCTCACCCAGGCCAGCAATGACACCGCCCGAAAGCTCTACGACCAGGTGGCAGCTCACACTGGCTTCATCCGATACGAACTGCCCTTGGGTTGAAGTCGGACGTCACCTGAGGGTTTTGTGCTGCAATGTGAAGCTGCTTGTCACCAAACACGACAGGCCTGAACGGGGAGTCGAATCATGAAGCGGTACACAGGCAACTGCCTTTGCGCGGGCGTGAGGTTCAGCATCCTGGGCGAAATCGGCCCGATCCAGGTTTGCCATTGCATGCAGTGCCGCAAGGCACAGGGCACCGCCATGGCCACCAACGTGCCGGTTCGCATGGACGACTTCACCCTGGAGCAAGGCAGCGAACTGCTGACGTCATTCGAGTCCAGCCCCGGCAAGCAACGGGTGTTCTGCAGGCGGTGCGGCTCGCCCCTCTACAGCCAGCGCGACACCTTGCCGGGTGTCTTGCGGATCCGACTGGGACTCGTCAACGAAGACATCGATGCGCCGCTGCAGGCGCACTTCTACGCCGCGTCCAAAGCAAATTGGTGGCCACTGGCTGCGGACGCACTGCCACGTTACGAAGCCGGCGCAGACTCCTGCGAATGGCGGGGCTGACGATGCCCCCGACCACCTTTGTCATCGCGCCATGGACTCGCGAACAAGGCTGCAACGCCGTTCACCTGGACTCTGGCTACCAGCGTCATGCCGCGTACCGGCTTTACCTCAACAAAGGCTTTGTGCTGAGCAGCCACCACCTGGCGTTGAAGCTCTGATCAGGGCAGCCGCCTTCACACACGATCTCGACGATGTACTGCCCCACCCCATTCGAAGAGCAACGCCCCGAGGTGCTGCGGCAGCTCATTGGCGCGCACCCGCTGGCCACGCTGATTCGCCAATGCCCCGATGGGCTCGTGGCAGACCACATTCCGTTGCTGCATGTGCCCACAGACCACGCAGGTGGCCAAGGGCAACTGATCGGCCATGTCGCGCGGGCCAACCCGCTATGGCAGGTGTCGCCTGACGAAGAGCTCCTGCTGGTGTTTCAGGGACCACAGGCTTACATCTCTCCCAACTGGTACGCCACCAAGGCAGACGGCGGCAAGGTCGTGCCGACCTGGAACTACGCCGTGGTGCATGTGCACGCCACGCTTTCGGCCGTGCAAGAACCTGAAGCCTTGCTGCAGATCCTGACGCAGCTGACGAACCGCCACGAGTCCGATCAGCCTCATCCCTGGCAGGTTGGCGATGCCCCGCCTGAGTTCACGAACAAACTGCTGGCCCACATCGTGGGCGTGCGTTTGGACATCAGGCGCATGCAAGGCAAATGGAAGGTGAGCCAGAACCAGCCTGAGGTCAACCGTGCCAGCGTTGTGTCGATGCTGACAGGTCTGGGCAGCGAAACCGCCGCGACCATGGCTGAAATGGTGCTGCGGCGGTGAACGCTCACACGCCGAACCGCACTCCTCTCAGATTCAGGGTTGCGGTGCCAGTGATCGGCCTGCTGCACCTGGCCCAGGCATCAAGCTCACGCATCAGGGAATCAACGGAAACATTAACTGTACGAAAGAGTACAAGATACCCAGGTATCCATTCACTCAGGAGCAGTGCCCATGAAAACCACCGCCATTTTCCTGCCCGCACTGCTGCTGATGTTCTGGACGCTGACCGTGCTGCTGCTGGTGCCCATCCGACGCGTGAAGGCGGTCATGCAAAAGCGCATCACGCCCAAGGACTTCAGCCATGGCGAATCAGCCAGGGTGCCGCCCGATGTGGCCTTGCCCAACCGCGTCTTCATGAACCTCCTGGAGGTTCCGGTGCTGTTTTATGTGGTTGCGTTCATGGCCCACCTGACCGGTCTGGTCAACGAGGTCACCGTGGGTCTGGCGTGGACCTATGTGGCGCTTCGCTTCGTGCACAGCGGCATCTACTTCACGTACAACCACGTCGGACACCGCGCACTGGTGTTCGGCACCAGCAACGTGCTGGTGAGCGTGATGATCTGCTACGTGGCGTATCACCTGCTTTGATGCAATAAAAAAGGCCCCGAGGGGCCTCTTGCGTCACTCCCACTCGATGGTGGCAGGTGGTTTGGAGCTCACGTCGTACGTGACGCGGTTGATGCCACGCACCTCGTTGATGATCCGACCAGAGGTTCGCTTGAGCATGCTGTAAGGCAGCTCCGCCCAGTCGGCTGTCATGAAGTCAGACGTCTGCACAGCGCGCAAGGCCACGACGTAATCGTACGTGCGACCGTCACCCATCACCCCCACGCTCTTGACCGGCAGGAACACGGTGAACGCCTGCGAAGTCAGGTCGTACCAGCTCTTGCCCGTCGCAGGGTCGATCGTGTTGCGCAGCTCTTCGATGAAGATGGCATCGGCACGGCGCAGCAGGTCGGCGTATTCCTTCTTGACCTCACCCAGGATGCGAACCCCCAGGCCGGGGCCCGGGAAGGGGTGGCGGTAGACCATCTCGGGCGGCAGGCCCAGGGCCACACCCAGTTCGCGCACCTCGTCCTTGAACAGCTCGCGCAGCGGCTCGAGCAGCTTCAGGCCCAGTTGCTCAGGCAGGCCGCCCACGTTGTGGTGGCTCTTGATGGTCGTGGCCTTCTTGGTCTTGGTGCCGCCGCTTTCCACCACGTCGGGGTAGATGGTGCCCTGGGCCAGGAAGGTCGCGCCCTTGACGCCATTGCCAGCGGCCTTGAGCTTGCCTGCCTCGGCCTTGAACACATCGACAAACAGCCCGCCGATGATCTTGCGCTTCTTCTCGGGGTCGGTCACACCGGCCAGTTGCCCCAGGAACAGGTCCGCGGCGTCCACGCGGATCACCTTGGCGTGCAGCTTGCCCTCGAACATGTCCATGACCATGTCGCCTTCGTTCAGGCGCAGCAGGCCGTGATCGACGAACACGCAGGTCAGCTGGTCGCCAATGGCGCGGTGGATCAGGGCCGCGGCCACCGACGAGTCCACGCCGCCTGACAGACCGAGGATGACCTCTTCGTCGCCCACCTGCTCGCGGATCCTGGCGACGGCTTCTTCGATGTAGTTGCCCATGATCCAGTCGCCCTGGCAACCTGCGATCTCGCGCACGAAGCGGTTGAGCATGGCCTGGCCTTGCACGGTGTGCGTGACCTCCGGATGGAACTGGACCGCGTAGTAGCCCTTCTCTTCATTCGCCATGCCGGCGATCGGGCAGCTCGGCGTCGAGGCCAGCAGCTTGAATCCCTCGGGCAGCTTGGTGACCTTGTCGCCGTGGCTCATCCAGACCTTGAGCATGCCGTGGCCGTCGGCCGTGGTGAAGTCGGCGATGCCATCGAGCAACTTGGTGTGGCCGTGGGCGCGGACTTCGGCGTAGCCGAACTCGCGGGTGTCGGACCAGCTGACCTCACCGCCCAGTTGCACGGCCATGGTCTGCATGCCGTAGCAGATTCCCAGCACGGGCACGCCCAGGTCCCACACGGCCTGGGGAGCGCGCAGTTCATGGTCTTCATAGGTCGAAGCGTGGCTGCCCGACAGGATGATCCCCTTGGGCGCGAACGACTTGATGAAGTCGTCGGACACGTCGTTGGGGTGGATTTCGCAGTAGACGTGGGCCTCGCGCACGCGGCGGGCGATCAACTGGGTGACCTGGGAGCCGAAGTCGAGGATGAGGATCTTGTCATGCATGGTGAGGACTCTCGCGGAATTCAGATCGTGGGCGGGTCGGGGAAGCAAGGGGTCAGGTCGCTGCAGCAGCCTGGCGGGACATGTGGCGGCCGAGGTACCTCAGGCCCAGCCAGGCGGCCACGGCCTGGATGGCGGCGCACAGGTAGAAGGGAGCACCGATGCGCCAGTCGCCCTGCGGCAGGTCGCTGAAGACCGCCAGCAAAGGCGAGCCCATGAGGGGCCCCAGCACCGCGGCCACGCTGTTGATGGACGAGACCGCGCCCATGCTCTCGCCCTGGCGGGTCGGGTCGACCGAGTTGGAGATCAGGCTCTGCAGGCCGGGCTGCACCATGAAACCAAAGAGGTTGAGCGCGATCACCACATACATCATCCAGCCCTCGGGCACGACGCCCCAGGCAAAGAAGGCGATGGTGGACGACACCAAACCGATGCGCACCAGCTTGTCAGTGGGCATGAACTTCTGGAACTGGCGCAACAGCCCGCCTTGCACCAACACCGCCATCATGCCCACGGCAAACAGCGAAAGGCCGTTGTCCTTCGGGCTCCAGCCGAACTTGAACTCGGTGTAGAGGAACCAACTGGTGTGCAGGCAGAACTGCGCCAGGATCGACAGGCCCATCACCCACAGCAGGATCTCGACGCCCTTGAGCTGACGCAGGTTGGCCAGCGCGGTGAAGGGGTTGGCGCGAGAAAGCACGAACTCGCGGCGCTTGTCCAGCGGCAGAGACTCCGGCAGCACGAAGTAACCGTAGACACAGTTCAGCAGCGTCAGGCTGCCCGCGAGCAGGAAGGGCCAGTGCACGTTGTGGTCGCCCAGCAACCCGCCCAGCACGGGCCCCAGGATGAAGCCCACGCCGAACATCGCCCCCAACAGACCGTAGTTCTTGGCGCGGTCCTTGGGCTCGGTGATATCGGCCACGTAGGCATTGGCCACGGCGATGTTGGCGCACACCGCACCACCCATGATTCGCACGGCCAGCAGCATCCAGAACTCGGTGGCCAGCGCCGTGACGAAGAAGTTGATGGCCATGCCGAACAGGCCCAACAGCAGCACCGGCCGGCGGCCGTAGCGATCGGACAAGGCCCCCAGCACCGGCGCACTGAAGAACTGCGCCACCGCGAACGCTGCCTGAGCCAGGCCATAGCCCACCGAAGTGCTGGCGCCCGACGCCATGAACGTGCCAATCAGCTTGGGCAGCACGGGCGCGATGATGCCGATCGACATCATGTCGAGCAGCACCGTGATCATGATGAAGGGCATGGCTGCCTGGCGGCTGCTGTGTGATGCCATCGGTGATTGGTGTGTTCGGTGGTCTGAAAAAACGGCACCGGCCGAAGCCGGTGTCGCGGGATGTTCAGGGAATCAGGCGGGGCGGACCACCAGGGCCATCCGAAGATGTCTCCATCGCCTGCTGCGCGTCACTCCATGCGGTAGTTCGGCGCTTCCTTGGTGATCTGCACATCGTGCACGTGGCTTTCGCGGATGCCAGCGGCCGTGATCTCGACGAACTCGGCTTTGTTGTGCATCTCGGTGATGGTGCCGCAACCGCAGTAACCCATCGAAGCGCGCAAGCCGCCGGCCATCTGGTACAGGATCGTGATGACCGAGCCCTTGTAGGGCACGCGACCTTCGATGCCTTCAGGCACCAGCTTGTCGGCGTTGGGATTGGTCGTCTCGTCGTTTTCCTGGAAGTAGCGGTCGGCCGAGCCGTCCTTCATGGCGCCGATCGAGCCCATGCCGCGGTAGCTCTTGTAGCTGCGGCCCTGGAACAGGATGACCTCGCCAGGCGCTTCTTCGGTGCCGGCAAACATGCCGCCCATCATCACGGTGCTGGCGCCGGCGGCAATGGCCTTGGCGATGTCACCGGAGTAGCGGATGCCGCCGTCTGCGATCAGGGGCACGCCCGTGCCTTGCAGCGCCGTGGCCACGTTGTCGATGGCCATGATCTGCGGCACGCCCACACCGGCGACGATGCGCGTGGTGCAGATGGAGCCTGGTCCAATGCCGACCTTGACGCCATCGGCGCCCGCTTCGACCAGGGCCAGAGCAGCCGCGCCGGTGGCGATGTTGCCGCCGATGACGTCGACCTGCGGGAAGTTCTTCTTGACCCAGCGCACGCGCTCGATCACGCCATGGCTGTGGCCATGGGCGGTGTCCACCACGAGGGCGTCGACGCCGGCCTTGACCAGCAGCTCGACGCGCTCTTCGGTGCCCTCACCCACGCCCACCGCAGCGCCCACGCGCAGCTTGCCGTGAGCATCACGGGCGGCATTGGGGAAGGTGTTTTGTTTGGTGATGTCCTTGACGGTGAACACACCGCGCAGCTCGTTGGCATCGTTGATCATCAGCACGCGCTCGAGCTTGTGCTGGTGCATCAAGGCCTTGGCTTCAGCCTGCGTGGCACCGTCCTTGACGGTGATCAGGCGTTCGCGCGGGGTCATGATCTCGCGAACCGGCGCGTCCAGGCGGGTCTCGAAACGCAGGTCGCGCCCCGTGACGATGCCCACGACCTTGCCGTTGTCCACCACCGGGAAGCCGGAGATACCATGCTGGGTCGACAACTCGATCACATCGCGGACCTTGACGCCCGAGGAAATGGTGATCGGGTCGCGCAGCACGCCGGACTCGTAGCGCTTGACGCGCGCCACTTCAGCGGCCTGCTGCTTGGGCGACAGGTTTTTGTGGATGATGCCGATGCCACCCTCCTGGGCGATCGCGATCGCAAGGCGGGCTTCCGTGACGGTGTCCATGGCGGCGGACACCAGCGGCAGATTCAATTGGATGTTGCGGGACAGGCGGGTGGCCAGCGAGGTGTCGCGGGGCAACACCTGGGAATAAGCGGGCACCAGCAGCACGTCGTCGAACGTAAGGGCTTTACCGAGCAGGCGCATGAACAAGGCTCCAGACGCAAAAGCGGATTATACGCGGAGCCGAGAGGCCCTTTCAGGAGGCGCATGTTGTGAGCGAATCCGCGAAAACCACAAGGCGCTCGCTGGCCTGACGCCCACATCGGGCACTAAACTGCACGGCATGAAAAACACGCGCGCAACGTCGATGTGGGGTGCCGTCCTCGGGACCGCAGCCGCCATGCTGCTGGCTCTGCCCGATGCGGCATCGGCACAGTGGAAGTGGCGAGACGCCAATGGCGTCACGCAATACACCGACCGACCGCCTCCTGCCGGCACGCCTGACAGCCACATCCTGACGCGCCCCGCTGCGGCCCGCACGCCCAAGGTCGTCCCCGCCTCGGCCCCGACGCCAGCCTCGGCCCCCGAAGTCAAGCCGGGCGCTCAAGCCAAGGCAGGAGACCCGGAACTCGAAGCCAAGCGCAAGAAGGCCGAGGAGCAAAAAGCCGCCGAACGCAAAGCCGAGGACGAAAAGCAGGCCAAGGTTCGCAGCGAGAACTGCGAGCGCGCGCGTGGCTATGAGCGCTCGCTGCAAAGCGGCCAGCGCATCGTGCGCACCAACGAAAAGGGTGAGCGCGAGGTCCTCGACGACAACGCTCGCGCGGAAGAGTCGCAGCGCACCCGCGAGGCGATCGACAGCAACTGCCGCTGAGACCGGCCACTGAAGCCGGGCCGAGGTGCCCGCCCGCTTCAGCCTGCCGGGTCAGGCCCGAGGGGGCTTGTTCTTGGTCGAGCGGTGGATGCCTTTGGGCAGCTTTTCGCCCTGAGCCCGGTAGCGAACCCGCCGAGCTTCTTTCGGGTCCACGTTGAGCCCCCGAACGACCTCGATGCGATCCCGCTCTCGCAGCACGTGTCCAGGGCGCTCTTTGCGGCCCCACACGCCCACCGACCATTGACCCGCTGCCAGCGCTTCTTCGGTCAAGCCCGCAACCTCACCGAACAAGCCGCTGGCGCACAGGGCGTCGCGCACGGTGCTGCCAGCAGGCAGGCTCAGGCGAACGATGCGCACCTCGCGCGGGGCCGCGCCCACGGCCACTTCAACGTGGACACTGGGGGCCCCAGTCACATTGGGCACCGGCTCAACGCGGCCCATGCACTTGCTCGGCCCGCTTGACGAAGGCCTCGACAAAGGTGTTGGCGATGCGATCAAACACCGGGCTGACCACCAAGGACAGCGCCCGACTGGCGAAGGCGTAGTTCAGCGAGAATTCAACCTTGCAAGCGGGGGCATCGATCGGCTCTTGCCCCTCGGGCGCCGCCTGACCAGGCTTTTGCAAAGGCGTGAACAACCAGGTCCCCTCCAGGTGAGAGAAAGGACCATCGACCAGGTTCATGATGACGCTGCGGCCTGGCACCTGCACATTGCGAGTGGTGAAGGCCTGGTGCACGCCCGCAAAAGCGATGTGCACGCGGGCGGTCACGCCGTCGTCGTGGGTCTGCAGGACCTCGGCGCGGTCGCACCAGGGCAGGAACTGGGGGTAGTCTTGAACGCCGGTCACCAGCCCATACATTTCACGGGGCGAGTACCAGAGCAAGACGGACTTGTGCACGTGCTTCATAGAATGTCGACATTTTAAGGACCCTTCGGTCAAACCCATGTCCATCGCAGAAAACAGAAAAGCCCATTTCAACTACCACATCGAGGAACGCTTCGAAGCGGGCGTCGTGCTGGAAGGTTGGGAGGTCAAGGCCATCCGCGACGGGCAGGTCCAGATGACCGACGGCTACGTGGTGGTCAAGGACGGCGAACTCTTTTTGATCGGGTTGCGCATCAACGCGCTGCGCTCAGCCTCCACCCACGTCAAGCCCGACGCCGACCGCACCAAGAAGCTGCTGATGCACCGCAAGGAGATCCAGCGCCTGATCGGCAAGACAGAGCAAAAGGGTTACACCATGGTGCCCTTGAACCTGCACTGGAAGGGTGGCAGAGTCAAAGCCGACATCGCGCTGGCCAAGGGCAAGGCCGAGCACGACAAGCGCAACACCATCAAGGACCGAGACTGGGAACGCGAAAAGGGCCGCCTGATGCGCAACAAGGTCTCGTCGTCCGGCAAGGAGTGAACCATGAGTGCCGATCACACCCACGTGCCGATCGTTCCGCGCGAGAGGCTCGATTTCGGGCTGGACGGCGACATTCCCCGTTACTGGATGGGCAACGACGCGTTCAAGACGCGCTTCTTCGACGCGATGTCGACGCTGTTCCCGCAAGGCGAGAAGTTCTTCATCACCAGCGTGCGCGAGTTCAAGGACGATGTGACCGACCCGAAGCTGCAGGCCGAGGTGCGCGACTTCACGCGCCAGGAAGCGCAGCACAGCCTCATCCACCGTCAGTTCAATGACCGGCTGGCGGCCCAGGGCGTGGACATCGAGTCCATCGACAGGCAGCTTGCGGAGCACTTCTTCGAGCGCATGCCCAAGTTCACCTCGCGCTTTCAGCGCTTGTCGGCCACCGCTGCCTTCGAGCACCTGACGGCAATGATGTGCACCTGCTTTTTCGAGCGCCGCGAGTTGCTGGAAACGAGCGACCCGCGCGTGCGCGCCATGTACGCCTGGCACGCCGTCGAGGAAGTCGAGCACAAGGCCGTGGCCTTCGACGTGCTCACGCAGGTGGCCAAGGTGTCCTACTTCAGGCGCATCCTCTCGATGCTGCTGGTGAGCATCGGCTTTCCGATCACGGTGATGCTGATCATGAACCACATGCTGCAGGTCGATGGATTCAGCCGCTGGCAGCGCACGAAGATGTGGGTGCGCGGGCTGTGGTGGTTCCACAAGCCGGGGGGGTTGTTCTGGAACACCTGGGGCTACTACTTCGCGTACTTCAAACCAGGCTTTCACCCCTGGAAGGTCAAGGAGATGCCCAGCTATGGCACCTGGCTGCGCACCTTCGAGGCCACGGGTGACGCGGTGGCAGCGGGCAACGCGCTGCACGCGGCCGCTGGGCGATGACCTGCTTTACACAACAGCCTGCAACAGACCTCAGGCTGCTTTGAGCACCTGAAAAGCCTGATCCAGGTCGGCGATCAGGTCGCCCACGTCTTCCAGGCCAATGGCCAGGCGCACGAGCGAGCCACTGCGCCCCGCCAGAAACCCAAAACGCCGCATGCCCTGCACCTTGTAAGGCACCACCAGACTCATGGGACCGCCCCAGGAGTAGCCGATGCGGAACAAGCGCATGGCCTCCACGAAGCCGTCCACCCGATCAGCGCTGAAGCGATCGGCGTCGAACACCATGGACACCAGGCCCGCCGCACCCTGGCAGGTGGCGGCCCAGTGCTCGTGCCCCGGAGAGCCCGGCAAGGCGGGGTGCAGCACCTGCGACACCTCGGGCCGTTGGGCCAGCCACTGCGCCACCTGGCGGGCGGCCGCATCGTGGGCGGCATAACGCAGCGCCACGCTCGGCAGTCCGCGCAGCACCAGCTCGACGTCGTTGAGGCCCACGCCGATGCCCAGCCGCATGTGCGTGAGCTTGAGGCGCAGGTGAAGGGGCTCGTCGCGCGTGATGATGGCGCCCATGAGCACATCACCACCGCCCGAGGGGTACTTGGTGAGTGCGTGGATGGTGAGGTCCACGCCACAGGTGTCGTTGCCGGTTTTCGGATGCGGCACGCCGAGATCGAATGGATTGAAAGCCAGGCCCGCACCCCAGGTGTTGTCCAGCGCCGCGACGATGTCGGCGTGCTGTCGGATCACGCGCAACAGCCCCGGCAGGTCGGGGAACTCGAGCGTGACCGAGCCCGCAGCTTCCAGCCAGACGAGCTTGGTGCGCGGTGTGATGGCTGCGGCCAGCGAGGCGACATCCATCGGGTCATAGAAGCCAGTGGCGATGCCCCACTGCGCCAGCTCGTTGCGCGCGAACTCGCGGCTGGGGCCGTAAACGTTGTCGGGCAGCAGGAGCTCGTCGCCCGTTTTGAGCAACGACTGCCCCACCAGCGCGATGGCCGCCAGGCCGGAAGGCGCCAGGATGGCCTGCTTGCCACCTTCCAGTGTTGCCAGGCGCTCTTCGAGCACGAAAGTGGTGGGCGTGCCGTGCAGGCCGTAGGTGTAGCCGCTCTTGTCCTTCCACTCGCGGGTGCGCAGCGCGGCCGTGTCTTCGAAGATCACGGTCGAGGCCTTGAACACCCCCGGCGGCACCGATGCGAAGCCTGCGGGCGCTTCGTACGGGTGGTGGATGAGCTCCGTGGCGATCTTGGCAGTGGGCGGGGGCTGATTGGGCATGGCGGCGACAACTGGGCCCGAGTCAAGACCCGGGCAAAGGCTCAGATCGGCATGCCGATCAGGTCGTGGCCTTCGACGGCGACGATGCGGGCGCGCGTGAACTCGCCGACCTTGAGCGTCTTGCTGGCCTTCTCGGGCGGCAGCAGGCGAACGGTGCCGTCGATCTCGGGCGCATCGGCGTAGGTGCGCCCCACCCCGCCCTTGCGACCCAGAGCCGGGGCGCTGTCGACCAGCACCTGCATGGTGGCGCCCACGCGGCGCTGCAGCTTGGCGATGGAGACGGCCTCGGTGACCTGCATGAAGCGGGCGCGGCGTTCTTCGCGCACCTCGTCGGGCAAGGCGCCCTCGAGCGCGTTGGCCGGCGCACCTTCGATCGGCGAGTAGGCGAAGCAGCCGGCGCGGTCGATCTCGGCTTCCTGCATGAAGTCGAGCAGGTGCTGGAACTCTTCTTCCGTTTCACCTGGGAAGCCGGCGATGAAGGTCGAGCGCACCACGATCTCCGGGCAGATCTCGCGCCAGCGGCGCAGGCGGTCGAGGTTCTTCTCGCCGTTGGCCGGGCGCTTCATGCGCTTGAGCACGTCAGGGTGCGAGTGCTGGAAAGGCACGTCGAGGTAAGGCAGCACGAGGCCTTCGGCCATCAGCGGAATGACCTCGTCCACGTGCGGATAGGGGTAGACGTAGTGCAGGCGCACCCAGGCGCCATGGGCCTTGGCCATCTCGCCGATCTGGGCTACCAGGTCGAGCATGCGGGTCTTGACGGGCTTGCCGTCCCAGAAGCCGGTGCGGTACTTGACGTCCACGCCGTAGGCGCTGGTGTCCTGGCTGATGACGAGCAGCTCCTTCACGCCGGACTCGAACAGCGCCTTGGCCTCGCTCAGCACCTCGCCGATGGGGCGCGAGACCAGGTCGCCGCGCATGCTGGGGATGATGCAGAAGCTGCAGCGGTGGTTGCAGCCTTCGCTGATCTTCAGGTAGGCGTAGTGCTTGGGCGTGAGCTTGATGCCCGCCACGCCGCGAGCCTCGGGCACGAGGTCCAGGAAGGGGTCGTGGGGCTTGGGCACGTGCAGGTGAACGGCGTCCATCACCTCTTGGGTGGCGTGGGGGCCGGTGACGGCCAGCACGCTGGGGTGCACGTCCTTGACCAGGTTGCTGCCAGCGTCGGCGCCGGCCTTGGCGCCGAGGCAGCCGGTGACGATGACCTTGCCGTTTTCAGCCAGGGCCTCGCCGATGGTGTCCAGGCTTTCCTTGACCGCGTCGTCAATGAAGCCGCAGGTGTTGACGATCACCAGGTCGGCGCCGGCGAAGGTCTTGCTGGTTTCATAGCCCTCGGCGCGCAGCTGGGTCAGGATCAGCTCGGAGTCGGTCAGAGCCTTGGGGCAGCCCAGGGAAACAAAGCCGATCTTGGGGGCGCTGGCGGGGTTGGCGATGGGTGAGACGGTGGGGGTCTGGTCGGAACTCATGGGGCGAGATTGTCCGGCAAATTGCTCACTTGCGCTCAAGGATTGGTGCTGGGCCAACTTGCGGCCCCAGCGCAGCGCCCTCCCCGTCACATCTGAGGCGGCACGGCGCTCATGTCCATGTGAAAAACCTCCCACTGGTGGCCGTCCAGGTCGGCAAAGCCATGCTGAAACATGAACCCCATGTCCTTGGGCTCGTTCGGCGTGGTGCCGCCCGCAGCCACAGCGCGAATCACGAGATCATTGACTTCAGCGCGGCTGTCGCAGGACAGCGCGATGAGCACCTCGGTGGCCTGTTTGGCGTCGCTGACGGGCAACTGGGTGAAGCCTTTGAAAAAGGGCTCGACCAGCAGCATCGCGTAGATGTTCTCGGCGATCTGCAGACAGGCCGCATCATCGTTGGTGAATTGGGGGTTGAAACTCAGGCCCAGGGCCTCGAAAAAGGCTTTCGAGCGTGGCAGGTCCTTGACGGGGAGGTTGACGAAAATCTGGCGAATCATGGCGAACTCTGGTTTGATCGCGTGGCTGGACTCATAGGGCCCGCTCAGGACTTGCTCAAGCCCTCGATGGCCTTGAACTTCTCCAGCGTCTCGCTGGGTGTGAATTCCTCCAACTCGTAGAGCTGGCGCACCTCGACGATGGCCTCTGCGCCTTCGCGCACGGGGTTGGGAAAGCGCCGACTCCATTCAAGCGCCTCCTCGCGCGAGCTCACCTGGATCATGGTGAAGCCGGCGATCAGCTCCCTGGGTTCGGCAAAGGGGCCATTGACCACGTGTCGGCTGGACAAGCCATCGGTGCCGCTCGGGCCGTAGTGAATGCGCCAGCCGGTGCGGCTGGGCTGGAGCCCGCTGCCGTCGAGCAGCACGCCTGCCCTGGCCAGCTCCTCGTGGTAGGTCGCCATCGCGGCCATCACAGCCGGATCCGGATCGGGTTGGACCTCCGCCTCGAACTCGGGGCAGGACTTCACGATGATCATGAAACGCATGACGCTTTCTCCTGAGTGGTGGGGTTCAGGCACTGGCGCGCGCGACAATGCCATCGGCATCCTACGCCGCATCCACATGCCCCTCATCCACGAAGACGAAGTCGAGATCACCGCAGTGCGGGCCCAGGGGGCTGGCGGCCAGAACGTCAACAAGGTGTCGACCGCCATCCACCTGCGCTTCGACATCCGGGCTTCGTCGCTGCCCGAAGACATCCAGGCGCGCCTGCTGTGCCTGAACGACCGGCGCATCACCGCCAACGGCGTGATCGTGCTCAAGGCGCAAACGCATCGCAGCCAGGACATGAACCGCAGCGAGGCCTTGCAGCGCCTTCAGGAGATGGTCGACGGCGTGGCCACCGTGCCGCCCGCGCGGAAGGCCACCAAGCCCACGCGCGCCTCGCAAAGGCGGCGCGTGGAGGGCAAGCGTCAACGCAGCGAGGTCAAGGCGCTGCGCGGCTCAGTCAGAGATTGATCGGCCGAGTTCAGCCCGCCGCCAGCCAGCCCGCCAACTCCGCCGCCGACTTCACGCCCAGCTTGGAGAAGACCCGCGCGCGGTGCACCTCCACCGTGCGAACGGCGATGTGCAGCTCGTC